>JBFLYY010000350.1:0-2121 GCA_040756495.1 Thermodesulfobacteriota bacterium
TCCAGGGCCCGCACCGAGGTGGTGCCCACGGCCCAGACCTTTTTCCCCTGCTGCCGCACCTGATTGACCAACGCCGCGGTTTCGGCCGAGACTTCCAGATACTCGGCGTGGATCTGATGGTCGCGGATGTCCGCAACCCGCACCGGGGCAAAGGTGCCGTAGCCCACGTGCAGCGTCACGGTGGCGAAGAGAACGCCCTTGTCGCGGAGCCGGGCCAGGAGCGCCTCGGTAAAGTGAAGGCCCGCGGTGGGGGCCGCCACGGCCCCGGTCTTTGCGGCATAGACCGTCTGGTAGCGTTCGCGGTCGCCGGGCCGCTCCCCTTCGCTCCGGTCGATGTAGGGCGGCAGCGGAAGTCGGCCATAGGCTTCCAGGGCCGCAGCGAGCGAACCGGCAACCCGCAGGAGCACCCGCACCTTGCCGTCGCTGAGCAGTTCGAGCACCGTGGCCTCAATCCCCTCCCCCTCCTGCCCCCTGCCCGCCTGACCGAAGAAAAGGCGCATCCCCTCCCGCACCCGTTTCGAACTCCGGACGAGGCCAATACCCTCCACCTCGCCCCCTGGGGCGCCTGCGGGGTATTCGAGGAGAAAGAGTTCCACCTGGCCGCCGCTCTCCTTGCGGCCAAGGAGGCGGGCCGGAAAGACCCTGGTATCGTTGACCACCAGGAGGTCGCCCGGCTCGATGCAGTCCACCACATCGCCAAAGGCGCGGTCAACAAGGGTGTCGCTGCGGCAGTCGAGCACCAGGAGGCGCGAGGCGTCACGCGCCTCGGCCGGGCTCTGGGCAATGAGTTCCGCCGGCAAATCGTACTGGTAGGAGGAAAGGAGAAAATCGGGATTCATGGGGATCGGGGAAAAGGGGTGCCCCCTTAGCCGAAGAGACCGGTGCGCTGGGTGAGGTAGCAGAGGAAAAGGCCGATGGCGAGAGCCACCAGCCCGGCAATCCGCAGGGCACCGGGCCGCAGGGCCGCCAGCTGCAGCATCCAGCGCTGCATCGCCTCGGGCGCCACCACATAGGGCGTGCCTTCGAAGATCAGAACGAGACCGAACAATGCCACCAGCAGTTTCATGAAGTCACCTCAGGATTCCCGGCAGGCAAAGTGCCGCACAGCTAACGATACACCATTTTCACTCGGATGAATGCGTGCCATTCGGCTTATACTTGACTTACCCGCAACCCTGCCTGGCGGGCGGCGGCGCACTGCCTGGCATCGGCGGTCACGAACAGGTCCGCCTTCAGCGTCAGGGCGCTGCCGATGTGCATGGCGTCCATGCCGCGCAGGGCGTTTTCCTCCAGGGTACGGATGGAATGGTGGAGCACTTCCGGGGTCAGGTCGCTGATGGCGGCGTCCGTAATGTCTTCCAGCAGCAGGTTCTTGAGTTGCCGATACTGGGCGGAAGAGACCCGGCCTTCCCGCTTTAAGCGGCAAAAGACCGAAACGATCTCGACCAGGGCAATGCCGGAGAGGCAAAGTTCCGTTGCCTGATCGCAGAGGGCAAGAACTTCGTCGGTGCCTTGTTCGCGGACATACCGTTTCACCAACGCGGAGGAGTCGAAAAATATCCGCATCAGTCCGACGTCTCGCGCTCTTCGAGGATAAGTTTGCTGACCTCACCGCCATCGATCACCAACGGCTGCGCCGCCCGCCGTTTCCACGAGGGGAGGGCGAGAGAAATTGGCACGATGTCCGCTATCGGCTTGCCGTTACGCACGATCCGCACCGGCTCGCCAGACTCGACAAGGTCAAAATAATGTTTGGCATGATTGCGCAGCTCGGAAAAGGTCGCCTGTTTCACGGGGTCACCCTGATGTACATTGTGATGTATTTTCAATGTACATCATGTACAGCCAAAAGTCGAGCCAGCCCATTCTGACTGATCCCCATCGGCTTGAGAAACTCCTCAAGCAGGATTTCACCGGGATGGATGTTCTTCAGTTTCCCCACGGTCGCACCCTACCAGCCGTCCGGCTGTTTTTCAAGATCAGGATGATCAGCAAATTGCATCACACACAATCCAGGGAGCAAACGACTTCATGATGCCGGTTGACAATGCGTAGTTTTTAAACTACAGCAGACAATGCTCGAAATAAAGCAAACAGCAACCTTTCAGAAATGGGAGCACG
>JBFLYY010000351.1:0-10132 GCA_040756495.1 Thermodesulfobacteriota bacterium
CCTGAGCCACGCCGGGCACCACCGCCAGCCATTCCGTCGGCGTCACCTGCAACTCCGTCTCCTTGGCCTTTTCGGCCGACTTGCCCCTGAGCCCGATCACCTGGATAAAGAAGCGCTTGCAGCCGAATTCCGCGAGCAGGGCGGGCATCTCGTGCAGATGGTCGATGTTTAAGCGGCTCACGGTGTAGATCACGCTCACGTCGAAACCCCTGGCCGCCGCCTTTTTGAGGTTGGCGGTGCAGGTGGCAAAGACCCCCTTGCCCCGCAGCGGGTCGTTGACCGCAGGCGTCGGCCCATCGAGGCTGAAGCTGATCACCGCCTCGTCAGGACTGATTCGGTTCAGGAGATCGTGATGGAGAAAGCCGTTGGTGTCCACCGTGACGCTCTGGTAGCCGAGCTGCCGCGCGAACTTGATGATCGCGGCCAGATCCGGATGGAGGGTCGGCTCGCCGCCCAGGAGGATGAGGTTGCTTTCCTTGGCCGGGTCGTGGAAGAGGCGCAGCCACTCTTTGACCGTGGCCAGCGGCAGGGTCGCGGTGCCGTGCTGGGCCGGGTTGATGTAGCAGTGGCGGCAGGCCAGGTTGCAGGCGGTGAGGATATGGAAAAAGACGTTCCGCTCTTGCGGCTTGAAAAAGAGGGTACGTGGCTTGAGCGGGTCGGGGGCGGTCATTGGCGCAGGGTGTAGTCGGCGAGCAGGCTGCCCTGCCAGTACGCCTGTTTGGGATCGGCGAAGAAGCGTTTGAAGAGCGCCACGCTCTCCTGGCGCAGCACGTGCGGGATGACGCTGGGCCGCATGGCCTGGTAGAGCGGCAGGAGTTGGGCCAGAGGCAGGTTGGTGCCGCCGCCCATGATGTCCTCGTAGCCATAGACCATGCTGTGGATGCCGTTGAGCAGCAGGGTGGCAAAGCACATCAGGCAGGGCTCCATGGTGGAGTAGGCCGTGATGCGGCTGCGGTCGAGCGCGGGCCTGGTGGCAAAAAGCTTACGCAGGGCCACGATCTCGGCATGGTCGAGTTCGTTGGCGGCCGTTCCCTGGCTGTTCAGCCGGCGGCCGCGGGCCACGATCTCGCCCTCGTGCACCAGGACGCAGCCCACCGGGAACTCGCCGCTGGCCAGGGCCTGTTCCGCCTCGGCCAGGGCGGCGGTCATGAAATGTCGGTCTTGTTCCGTGGGCATGGCTCTCCTCCGCTGCGGGCAGGATAGTACGCTTTCCCGGTTCTGGCAAGGGCAGGGCCGGGCTGTCTTGCAAAATCCCGCAAAATGGGGTAGGAGTAGGCCCTCCCGCCAGCGGCGCATCAGGCGCGAGTGGCGGGATTCGGATGCGTTTTCAGACGAGGTGAGCGATGAGCGACGACGTGAAATTCATCCCCTACGAAGTGGCCAAGAAGATCGTTGGCGCGGTGATGGAGGAGGAGCATCTCCACGAGCAGGGCCGCCGGATTCTGACGGTCTATGACCTGAAGGACCGCGAACTCTGCTGGTACGACGCCGAGGAGATCCTGGCCGAGGTGGCGGAGAAGGAGGGCGGGCTTCCCAAGAACAAGGACGAGGTGAAGGTCAAGGCCGTGGAACTCATCCTCCATATGATCCCCGAGTGGGCGGTGGAGCAGATTCTCAGGGAGATGGGCGGGAAGTAATCCTTATTCGACCCCTTCCGGCATGGGCGGCACCGTGTCGCCGCCCAGCACATAGCCGCCGTCCATGCGGATGACGCTGCCGGTCATGTAGGTGGCGTCGGTGAGCAGGAAGAAGACCGTTTTCACGATCTCCTCGATGGTGCCGGTGCGGCCGAGGAGGATATGGTCGCGCAGGGCCTGTTGCTCCTCCTCGCCGAGCAGTCCCCAGCCGCGGGTGCCTTCGCCGTGGCGGCTTTCGCAGATTCCCAGCATCAGTTCGTTGACCCGCACCGTGGGCGCCCCTTCCCTGGCCCAGGTCTCGGTGAAGGAGGAAACCGCCCGGTTGGCCGCGCTGTAGCCGTCGTTGAAGAGGAAGGCTGCCGGCCCGGAGCGGCCGACGAGGCCGGCAATGGAGGAAAGCACCACCACCGCACCGCCGCCCGACTCCTTGACGAGCGGCAGGCCGTGGCGCATCACCCACCATTTGGCCGTGAGGGTGGTGGCCATCTCCAGTTCCCACTGGCTCGGGGTGTACTCCCCATGCACCACCGGCATGCCGCCGCGTTCGATGTTGTTGATCAGGATGTGCAGCTTGCCGTAGCGGCCGCGGATCGTTTCGAAGAGGCGGGCGACCTCCGCGGGTTCCCGCAGATCGACCCGCACCGCCAGATGGTCGCCTGGCATGGCGGCCAGTTCCTCCCGCATGGCCGCCGCTTCCTCCGGCCAGTCGTACCAGGTGAGGATGACGTTGGCGCCGGCCCGGGCCAGGGCCAGGCCGATTCCCTTGCCGATGCCCTTGGCGCCGCCGAGAACCAGTGCTGTCTTGGCGCGGAGTTCCATGGCCTCAGTCCTTGCCGTTTACCCCCGGCGGTTCTTTTTCTTGCGGCTGTTCTTCCTGCCGGGCCGGTCCGGCTTCGGGTCCGTGGCGGTGTCTTTTTCGAGGTAGAGGGTCACCTTCTGGCCGACCTTGAGTCGTTTCGGGTTCTTGAAGCTGTTCCAGGCAATGATCTGCTCCACCGAGACCTTATACCGCCTGGCCAGGGTGGCGAGGGTTTCGCCGGACTTGATCCGGTGGACGACGCGGCGGTCGGCCTCCTGCCTTTTCGCCTTCTCCTCCCTCTCTGCCCGTTCTTTTTTGCCCTTGGCCTTGGTTGCGGACGGCTCGGCGTGGGCCACCATGATGTACGAGGTGGTCTGGTACGGGATGCGCAGCCGCTGTCCTGGCTTGACCTTCGCCTTGCGCAGTTTGTTCGCCTTGAGCAGCGCGCTCTTCTTGATCCCGTACCGTTGGCAGAGGCGGGGGATGGTATCGCCCTTCTTCACCACGTGTTCCTTGAACTTGGTCTCGGTCACGGAGCGCACCCGGGAGAGGTTCTTGAGCACGGCCTCCTTGCTGCCCGGCGGCACCTTGAGGGCATAGACCGCCGGATCGGGCGGGGTCATGCCGAGGCGCAGTTCGCTGTTGAGATCCTCGAGTATCTCGAGATCGAGGCCGCTGGCGAGGGCCACCGCGGCCAGGGCCGTGCGCCGCGGCACATAGACCGTCTCGTAGCAGAAGGTATCGTTGCAGTTGATGCCGGTGAGGCCGTATTTTTCCGGCTCCTTGGCGATCATGATGGCGGCGATCAGCTTGGGCACGTACTGCTGGGTCTCGGTGCTCAGATGGCTGGTCTCGGCGATCTCCCAGAAATCGTCGGTCTCGTACTTCTGGGTGGCCCGGCGAATCCGGCCCTCCCCGGCGTTGTAGGCCGCCACCGCCAGATGCCACGAGCCGAACTCCTGGTAAAGATCGCGGAGATATTCGACGGCGGCCTCGGTGGATTTGATCGGGTCGCGGCGTTCGTCCACGTAGTCGTTGACCGTAAGCCCGTACCGTTTCGCGGTGCCGCGCATGAACTGCCAGGGGCCGACCGCGCTGGCCGGCGAGTAGGCGGTGAGGTTGAAGCCGCTTTCGATGAGCGGCAGATAGGCGAGATCCTGGGGCAGGCCGGCGTTGCGGAATTTTTCCTGGATCATCGGCAGGTAGCGATTGGCGCGGCCGAGCCAGTCGGTAAAGCGGCGGCGGAGATTGTTCCGGAAATACTCGACGTAGTATTCCACCTGCCGGTTCATCACCATCGGGAAGTCGAAGGAGACCCCCGGCGGAGTCGCGACCGCGGGCGGCCCTTCTTCCCAGATGCCGCGCTCTTCGTCCCTGGCGGCGTCGAGGTTGGGTTCCTCTGCCGGTGCCGGCGCTGCGGCTGGCGGCGCCTCGGGCTCCAGGGGGAGGGCCGGCGTTTTCATGCTGAACTGCGGCGCCGCCTGGGTGAAGGTCATGACCGGTGGCGGCGGCAGGGAATGGGTTTTGGCCGGGCGGGGCGGGGCGATTCCGTCGCCGTTCGTTTCCTCCAGGGGGGCGCAGGCGCCAAGGGCGCAACTCAGTGCCAGGAGAAGGGAGACAAGGCGGCGGGTGGGGCGGTTGCTATCGGGGTGGCGGTTGGGCGTCTGCACGCCTTCCTCCTGGGGTGGCTATGGTCTGCTGCGGGGAAAAGGGCAAAAGAGGGGGACCGACCGGGAAAAGAGAAAGCGCAGAGGGTGCGCGCTGCTGGCGGCTCGTTTCTATTTTTCACCCCCGCAGCCGAACAGGTTTGGTTGAGCTGGCTGACAAGTTTTGAGTCTTTTACCTGAGTGCGGTGGCAAGCGCAAGCGCAAATGCGCCATCCCATGAGTTTTCCGACGATTTTCCGGCCAGGACGGGGCCGCGATTCGGCCGGAACGCCGGAAACACTTCTGCCACCCCGCCTGGGGGCGCGAAAAAAACTTGCAAAAGGGGCGGTTGTTTGGGCAGTATTATAAAAGCTGTTGCGCGTGTTCCGCGCTCTCCTTTCCGGTGGCCACAGGGGGCACCTGCCGGGAATTACTGGGCATTTTTGTTTTCTTTTTTGATGCGACGATCTATTTCGCCGGAGAGGTAAGTGTGATATGACCGAGACTGGGAAGGCGGTTTCCGTGCTGCTGGACGACATGGCCATGAAGATTCTCATGGTCGAGCCGGGCGACCTTTCGGTGGTCGGCGATCTGCTGGATCTCGGCGAACAACTGGTGACGAGCGGCGATGCCGCCAACACCCCGGTATTGCAGCGCATGGGCAAGGCCTTTCGGGCGGCCCTCGAAAAGATCATCATGGCGGAGTTGCCCGATTCCGCCGAGAATTATGAGCAGCTGGGCCAGTGCATCGTCCAGATGCAGGAAACGGTGCGCAAGGGCGGCGAGGCGGACGAGGCGCTCCTGAACGCCTTTGTCGCCAGCCTCGGCAAGATCGGTTACACCGTGAGCGCGGGCGAGCTGGGGGGCACCGGCGCCGCTCCCGCCGCGACCTCCGCCGCGCCGGCGTCCCAGCCGGCCGCCGTCCCATCGTCCCAGGCGTCGAAGGCCGCGGCGAGCCCGGCCCCCGATTTTCTCCAGGACAAGGATCTGCTGAGCGGCTTCATCGACGAGGCCTTCGAGCACCTGGAATCCATCGAGGTCAATGTCCTCGAACTCGAGCAGAATCCCGGCGATCTCGACATCATCAACAACATCTTCCGCCCCTTCCACACCATCAAGGGCGTTTCCGGCTTCCTCAATCTCAAGACCATCAACAAGCTGGCCCACGCCACCGAGAATCTGCTGGACGACGTCCGCAACGGCAAGCGGTCCATGGATTCGGACGTCATCGACATCGTTCTCAACGTCGGCGACTGTCTCAAGGAGATGGTGCAGAACATCAAGGAGGTGCTGGAGGTCGGGCCGGAGCGCTATCAGGAGACGGACATCTCCGAGTTCCTGGACCGGATCCGGCAGTTGCAGGAAGGGGGGGCGCCGGAATCGGCGGAACCGGAGGCGCCGGTGAGCGTACCGGTGGCCGAGGAGGAGATCGTGGTGGAGGTCGCGCCGCCGCGTGCCCCGACCCCGACCCCGACCCCGATTCCGACTCCGACTCCGGCGCCGGCCCGGCCGGCGGCCAGGGCCACGGTGGTGGCCGCGGAGGCTGCCGACGAGGAGGAGGGCGGTGCGCGGGGAGCGGCGGCCGACAAGGGCGGCGGCCAGCGCAAGAAGCTTGGTTCCTCCATCAAGGTCGATGTCGAGAAGCTCGACGCCCTGGTCAATGCGGTGGGCGAGCTGGTGATCATGCAGTCGCTCGTGCGGCAGAATCCGCTGGTGGCCAAACTCGCCGACCCCAAGCTCGCCAAGGATTTTTCCCAGCTGAGCCGCATTACCTCGGAACTCCAGCGTACCGCCATGGCCATGCGCATGGTGCCCATCCGCCAGACCTTCGACAAGATGATCCGCCTGGTCCGCGACCTCTCCAAGAAGACCGGCAAGAAGGTCGATCTCGTCATGGAGGGGGCCGAGACCGAGATCGACCGCAACATGGTCGATTCGATCTACGACCCGCTGGTCCACATGATGCGCAACTCGGTGGACCACGGCATCCAGGGGCCGGAGGAGCGGAGCAAGGTCGGCAAGCCTCCCACCGGGGCCGTCCATCTGCGCGCCTACCAGAAGGGCGGCAACATGGTCATCGAGATCGAGGACGACGGCGAGGGGCTCAACACCCAGAAGATCAAGCAGAAGGCGGTGAGCCGCGGCCTGATCCAGCCGGGCGAGAGCCTCTCCGACCACGAGTTGAACAACCTCATCTTCATGCCCGGTTTCTCCACTGCCGAGAAAATCACCGACGTCTCGGGCCGCGGCGTGGGCATGGACGTGGTCAAGAAGGCGGTGGAAAAACTGCGCGGCAAGGTGGAGGTGCACAGCCAGCCGGGCAAGGGCTGCCTCTTCGTCATCCGGCTGCCGCTCACCCTGGCCATCATCGACGGCATCATCGTCCGGGTGGGCAGCGAGCGCTACATCATCCCCACCATCGCCATCCAGGAGTCGATGAAGCCGGAGCGCAAGAACTACAACACCGTGCACAACCGCGCCGAGACGTTGCTGGTCCGGGGCGAATTGATCCCCATTATCCGTCTCTACCAGATCTTCGGGGTGGCGGCCACCACCTACACCGACCCGTGCGATGCCATCGTGGTGGTGGTGGAAAATGAAGGGCGCAAACGGGCCCTGATGGTGGACGAACTGCTCGGCAAGGAAGAGGTGGTAATCAAGAATCTGGGCGGCATGCAGGACGTGCAGGGCGTTGCCGGCGGCACCATCCTCGGGGATGGCCGGGTTGGCCTCATCCTGGATCTCGCCGGGGTTATCGCCTCAAGCGCGGAATAGTCTGATCGTGGTGCAAAGCCGCACGTCGTAAAAGGAGGAACGGATGGAAGCAGCTGCGGAAGTACGGTTAGGGCAGGGCGAGGAAGGCTCCGGGGAGCTGGCGGGCAAGTACCTGACCTTTTCCCTGGGAGATGAGGACTACGGCCTCGGCATCCTCAAGGTGCGCGAGATCATCGGCGTGATGGAGATCACCGCCGTGCCCCATACCCCCAATTACATCAAGGGGGTCATCAACCTCCGTGGCCGGGTGATCCCGGTGCTCGATCTGCGACTCAAGTTCTCCATGGAGCCGCAGGAGTACAACGAGCGCACCTGCATCATCGTGGTCGAGGTGCAGGGCAAGAGCGGCCCGATCCAGGTGGGCATGGTGGTCGATTCGGTCTCCGAGGTGCTCAACATCAGCGCCGGTGAGATCGAGCCGCCGCCGGCCCTTGGGGCCTCGCGGGAGACGACCAACATCCTCGGCATGGCCAAGGTCAAGGGCGAGGTGAAGATCCTGCTCGACATCGACCAGGTGGTCGGCGAGGGCGTTCTCAGCCGCTTCGAGGGGCAATAGGCCAGGAGCCGGAAAAGGCGGGCGATGCGCGGGGATCTGCCGCTGCCGGCCGTAAGGATTCGGGCCGGCCGTTGGCCGCGCCCTGAAACAGGGAAGAGTGGTTGCCGCATGAGCGCATTGGCACGGACAGGGAACGGACAGAAGGAAGCGCTTTCGGCGATCCAGGAGCTGCCCGACTCCTTTGGCCTCAAATACCGGCAGCTCACCGACGTCCAGTTCCAGAAGTTCAGCGCCCTGGTCTACGAAAAGGCCGGCATCTATCTCAAGCCGGAAAAGAAGGAGCTGCTCAACGCCCGGCTGGGCAAACGGCTCCGCGCCCTGGGACTCGACTCCTTCAAGGAGTACTACGAATATCTGATGCGCGACGCGAGCGGCGACGAACTCGTGCAGATGATCGACGTCGTCTCCACCAACTTCACCAGTTTTTTTCGGGAAAGCTCGCACTTCGATCTGCTGGCCGGCCGCGTCCTGCCGGAACTGGTCGCCTCGAACCGCCACAAGCGGGAGGTGGCGCTCTGGTCCTCGGCCTGTTCCTCCGGCGAGGAGCCTTATACCATGGCGATGGTGGTCGCCGACTTTCTGGGACACCACCCGGGCTGGACGTTCCGGCTCATGGCCACCGACATCTCCACCAAGGTGCTGGCCCAGGCGCAGCGGGGCGTCTATCCCGACGACCGGGTGGCCAAGGTGCCGCCGGCCTATCTCAAGAGATATTTTCAAAAAGGGGTGGGGAGTTCGTCCGGCTATGTCAAGGTGAAGGAGGCGCTCCGCAGCCATCTGGCCTTCAGCCGCTTCAACCTCATGCACGATTTCCCCTGGCGGGAGGAACTCGACGTCATCTTCTGCCGCAATGTCATGATCTACTTCAACCGGGAGACCCAGCAGGAGCTGGTCGCCAAGTTTTACCGGGCCCTCACGCCGGGCGGCTATCTCTTTATCGGCCATTCCGAGAGCATCACCAGCCTGAAGCATGATTTTACCCAGGTTGATGCCACCGCCTACCAGAAACGATGAACGGAGCGGGGCGCGCCATGACGAGGCAAAGGACAGGGATTGCATGAAGCTCGTGATCGGTATTTCCGACATGAAGGTGAGCAACCAGCCCGATGATGTGCTCATCACTTATTCTCTGGGCTCCTGCATCGGGGTGGTGATCTGGGATCCGGTGGCCAAGGTGGGCGGGCTGCTCCATTACATGTTGCCCGATTCCTCCCTCGACAAGGAGAAGGCGGCCACCAAGCCCTTCATGTTCGCCGATTCCGGCATCCCGCTGCTGTTCAAGGAGACCTACAAGTTCGGGGCGGTGAAGACCCGCCTCATCGTCAAGGTGGTGGGCGGCTCCCAGATCATGGACAACGCCGGGATCTTCAACATCGGCAAGCGAAACCATGCGGTACTGCGCAAGATGTTCTGGAAGAACAACATCATGATCGCCAAGGAAGACGTGGGCGGCACCGGCAACCGGACGGTGAGCCTCGAGATCGGCACCGGCATCACCCGGCTGAAGGTCTCCGGCCGCGGGGAGTTTGAATTATGAGCCGCATCGACGAAATCCTGAGTCTGGTCAAGCACGTCCAGCCCTTCCCCAAGGTGGTGCAACGGGTCATGGAGATGCTCGACGACCCCGAGACCGACGTCAAGGCCCTGGCCGAGGTGATCCAGTACGATCAGGTGATCACCGCCAACGTGCTCAAGATCTGCAACGCCTCCTATTTCGGGCTGCCGCGCAAGGTCTCCTCCCTCAACGAGGCGCTGGTGATCGTGGGCCACAACACCCTGAAGGACATCATCATCACCAGCAGCAGCGCCCGTTTTTACAAGGGCGCGGTGGGCGAGGGCTACAAGCTGGAGCAGGGCGAACTCTGGCGTCATTCCGTGGCAACGGGGATCCTGGCCAAGCACATGGTGAAACACATCAGGGAGGTGGACCCGGGAGCCGCCTACACGGTGGGGCTGCTCCACGATATCGGCAAGCGTTTCCTGAGCACCTTCGTGGCCGACGACTTCAAGCAGATCATGATCAAGGTGGTCAAGGATCACTGTTCCTTCGTGGAGGCGGAAAAGGAGTTGCTGGGGATCGACCACGCCGAACTGGGCGGCCTGATCCTCGAAAAGTGGGAATTCCCGGAGGAGATGCAACTGGCCGTGCGCCAGCATCACGACCCGGATGCCCTGAAGAAGGAGCCGCTCACCGCCCTCGTTTCCCTGAGCAACGCCCTGGTGATCTCCATGGGCATCGGGGTCGGCGCCGATGGCCTGGCCACCAAGCTGCAGGGCGAGGGGCTGAAGCGGTTCGGCATCACGCCGCCGGATCTGGATTTGTGCATGGCGAACCTGCTCGACGACATGGAGCGGGCACAGGAGCTTTTTCATCTGTAGAAGGACAAGGGCCGGTGCTGCACCTGCCCCGGTCAAAGTGAAGAGAGGAGCGGGGGTATGGCGTTCAACATTCTGGTGGCGGACGACTCGGAGACCATGCGGGCCGTGGTGAAGAAGACGGTGGAGATGTCCGGCGTCCCCATCGGCGAGTTCCACGAGGCGGCCAACGGGAAAGAGGCGCTGGCGATCCTGGAGAACAACTGGGTCGATGTGATCCTCTCCGACATCAACATGCCCGAGATGGGGGGGATGGAACTCCTGCGGGCCGTGGTCGCCAGCGAGGACTTCAGGCGGATTCCGCTGATCTTCATCACCACCGAGTCCAGCGAGGCCCGGATGG
>JBFLYY010000352.1:0-3542 GCA_040756495.1 Thermodesulfobacteriota bacterium
ATGCCGGGCCGCCGGCAAGCCGGTGATCGTGGCCACCCACATGCTCGAATCGATGATCGTCAACCCCACGCCCACCAGGGCGGAGGTCACCGACATCACCCATGCCGTGCAGCAGGGGGCCGACGCCATCATGCTCTCCGGCGAGACCGCCACCGGCCGCCACCCGCTGAAGGCGCTGGAGGTGATGGATGCGGTGGCCCGGCGGATCGAGCGGCACCTGGCCCACGACACCACGGTCCGGATCAGCCCCTCCAACCGTTCCAAGGAGGAACTCTCCCGCAGCGCCGCGATCCTGGGCAACAACCTCGGCGTGGCCGGCACCCTGGTCATCACCCGGCGGGGGCTGATGGCGATGCTGCTCTCCAAATGCCGGCCGGTGACGCCGATCTTCGCCTTCACCAACACCACCCACGTCCGCCGCCGGCTGGGCATCTACTGGGGAGTGCACCCTCTGCTGGTCGATCTCTCCAGCGACCCGGAGGTCTCGATCCAGCGGGCCATCGAGAAATTGCGGCGGCGCCGGCTCATCGCCCCCGGCGACCGGATCATCGTCCTCTCCGACATCCTGGCCGGCGGCGAGTTCGTGGAGACCATCCAGGTACGGATCATCTGAGCGGCCCGCATGAACGACTCCCCGGCCTCCACCCTGCCGCCCCTGTCCCGCCTCTTTGTCTGCTTCCTGCGCCTCGGCACCACCGCCTTCGGCGGGCCGGCGATGATCGCCTACATCCGGGAGCTGGCGGTGGAACAAAGGCGCTGGCTCGACCAGGAGGCCTTCCGGGAGGGCGTGGCCCTCAGCCAGACCATTCCCGGCGCCACGGCCATGCAGGTGGCCGCCTACGTCGGCCTGCGGGTTCGCGGCGTGCGGGGGGCGGTTATCAGCTATCTCGGCTTCGGCCTGCCCGCCTTCCTCTTCATGCTGCTGCTCTCGGCGCTCTACGGCCGCACCCACGACCTGCCGGCGGTGATGGCGGCGTTCAACGGTTTGCAGGCGATCATTGTCGCCCTTGTCGCCAACGCCACCCTTTCCTTTGGCAAAAGTTCGCTGGCCGGCTGGAGGCATGGCGCCATTGCCCTCCTGGCCGCGGGGTTGTTCGGACTGCCCGCCCATCCGGTCGTTATCCTGCTCCTGGCCGCGCTGCTGGGGATGGCCTTGCCCGACGGGCAACCCGCCCACCTCCGGCCGGCTCCATCGGCGCCGCTGCCCGCGACCACCAAACCGTTCCTGATCCTGCTCATCGCCGGGGCCGCGGCCTTCGTCCTGCTCGCTTTCTTCCGCCGCGATCTGGCGCAACTGGCCCTGCTCATGGCCAGAATCGACCTCATCGCCTTTGGCGGCGGCTTTGCCTCGCTGCCCCTCCTGTTCCATGAAATCGTCGAGGTCCGCGGCTGGCTTCCCGGCCCCACCTTCCTCGACGGCATCGCCCTGGGCCAGTTCACTCCGGGGCCCATCGTCATCACCGCCACCTTTGTCGGCTATTTCATGCATGGCCTGGTCGGCGCCACCATCGCCACGGTGGCCATCTTCCTCCCCTCGCTGCTGCTCCTCATCGCCACCGCCCCCCATTTTTCCCGACTGCGCACCTCTCCCCGCTTCAACCGGGCCATCGACGGCGTGCTCTGCTCCTTTGTCGGCCTGCTTTTTACCGTCACCGTCCGCTTTGCCATGCAGGTCCACTGGGAGTGGCCGCATCTCCTCCTCGCCGGCGCGGCCTTCGTGGCCTTGCGCCGGAAGGTCGACGTCCTCCGGGTCATGCTGGCAAGCGCTGCCGTGGCGATCCTGCTGTTATGACGCGCCTCGCCGCACCTCTCTCTGGACAAAGGCTCCTGCCGGCAGTATAGGAAAATATCCTGCCCCCGATGGCGGCGCGGCATAGCCCGACACAAGGAGAACCCATGTACTTTCCGGTTGCCGACATCACCGTCAACCCGCTCATCCCGCCGCTCGTGGCCTTTGTCATCTCCTTCTTCACCTCCATGGGCGGGGTTTCCGGCGCCTTCCTGCTGCTGCCCTTCCAGGTGAGCGTGCTCGGCTTCACCAGCCCCTCGGTCAGCTCGACCAACCACGTCTTCAACATCGTCGCCATCCCCAGCGGGGTCTACCGCTACGTCAAGGAAGGCCGCATGGTCTGGCCGCTCACCTGGATCGTCATCATCGGCACCCTGCCGGGGGTACTCGTCGGCGCCATCATCCGGGTGCGCTACCTGCCGGACCCGCGGGCCTTCAAGCTCTTTGCCGGCCTGGTGCTCCTCTACATCGGCATCCGGCTGCTCAACAACGTGCTCTGCAAAAACAAAAAGGGCGACAAACCCTCGGTGGAGCAACGCTTCCAGCAGCGCCGGCATGAGGCCAAGACCACCGACGCCGCTGCTCCCGCCCCGGCCAAGCACCTGCACGTCACGGTCCGGCAATGGACCTTGCGCCGCATCGTCTACGAATTCTGCGACGAGACCATCACGGTGAACGCCGTGGGGGTCATGATCCTGAGCCTCGTTGTCGGCCTGGTCGGCGGGATCTACGGCATCGGCGGCGGCTCGATCATCGCCCCGTTCTTTGTCACCTTCTTCGGGCTGCCGGTCCATACCGTAGCCGGCGCGGCGCTCATGGGCACCTTTGTCACCTCGGTGGCCGGCGTGCTCTTCTACCAGTTCCTGGCTCCTTTCTATCCCACCATGGCCATTGCCCCGGACTGGAGCTTAGGCCTGCTCTTCGGCTTGGGCGGCTTTGCCGGCATGTACTGCGGAGCCAGGCTCCAGAAACGGGTATCGGCGGCGGCGATCAAGTGGCTGCTGGCCGCCTGCATCCTCTCTACCGGGGGAAAATACGTCATCGACTTTTTCCTCCGCTAACGTGCAACACGGAGTTTCCCCATGGATACGACCCTCCTCGCCATGATCGGCAGCGGCATCGTCGTCGGCATCGGCGCCGCCTTCACCGGCCTGGGCGGCGGTTTTCTCATCGTACCGCTCCTGCTCTCCCTCGGCTTTTCCTCGCAGAAGGCGGTGGGAACCTCGTTTCTCGCCATCCTCGTCATCTCGGTCTCGGCCCTCGTGGCCCACAACAAGCTGGCCAACATCGATTACAAGTACGGCCTGCTCCTGGGCCTGGGCGGCATCATCGGTGCCCAGGTCGGCGCCCGCCTGGTGGAACACGTCTCCACCGAGAGCTTCAAGAAGATCTTCGCCGTGGTGCTCGTCGGCCTCGCCGCCTATCTCTTCCTGAAGAAGTAGCGGGAGCCGTCTTGATTTGGCGGCTGGCCCGCCTTATGATGAAAAAAAACGCCTCCCCCCCAACCACCAAGGAGCGAGCCATGAAAGAGCGCGATGCCTATGTGAAGGAGATCAAGGCCAAGATCGACGAATGGAACAAGGAGATCGACAAGCTGGCCGCCAAGGCCGCCAAGATCAAGAAGGAGGCGAGCCATACGGCGGAGGAGCAGCTTGCCGTCCTGCGCAAGGAAAGCAAGGGCTACCAGAAGAAGTTCGCCGAGTTGCAGAAGGCGAGCGGCAAGGCGTGGGAGGATATCCGGGACGGCCTCGAA
>JBFLYY010000353.1:0-6543 GCA_040756495.1 Thermodesulfobacteriota bacterium
GCCGACGCCCACGCAGATGGCGCTATCCGCCACGTTGAAGGCTGGCCAGTGGTGGCCCTGCACGTAGAAATCGAGAAAATCGACCACCGCGCCGAAGCGCAGCCGGTCGATGAGGTTGCCGATGGCCCCGCCGGCAATGAGTCCCAAGGCGTGCGGCATGAGGCGCTCTTCCCCGCAGAGCTGACGCCAGCCGAGGACGATGGCCAGGAGGGCCGCCACCGCCACGCCGGTGAAAAAGAGCATCCGCAGGGTGGAGTGGTCGCCGGCCAGGATACCGAAGGCCGCGCCGGTATTGGTGACATAGGTGAGATTAAAGAAGCCGGGGATCACCTCCCGGCTGTCGTGCAGGAGAAAATTCGCCTGGATGAGCCATTTGGTGAGCTGGTCGAGGGCCACCACCCCGGTGCCCCAGAGGATGAGCGGCAGAAAAGAGGGCCGCTCGCTCACAGGCTTGCCACCACGGCGGCACAACGGCCGCAAAGATCAGGGCGGGCCGGGTCATTGCCCACGGTCTCGGAGCGGGTCCAGCAGCGGGCGCATTTCTGGCTGCCGGCCGCGGCTACCGCCACACTGAGGCCTGGAATTTCCTCGCTCACATAGGTCACATCGGTCAAGGCACCCGTTTGGTGCATGCCTGAGACAATGGTAATGTCTATGAGAGTCGTGAAGTTGGCCTCGATAAACGCCGCCAACTCACCCTCTGCCGCCACCGTGACCACCGCCTCCAGGGAGTGGCCGATCACCTTGTCCCGCCGGGCGATCTCCAGGGCCTTGGTCAGCTCGCCCCGCACCTTGAGAAGCTGCTCCCACTTGCGGGCCAAGGCCTCATCCTGCAGCCGCGCCTCCTTGACCTCGGGGAAGAGGGCGGTGACGACCAGGGCCGGACGGGCCGGGTCGGCGGGCAGGAACTCCCACGCCTCGGCCGCCAGGAAGGAGAGAACCGGCGCCATGAGGCGCAAGAGCCCCTCGGTGATCTCGTAGAAGACGGTCTGGGCGGCCCGCCGCTCGGCCGAGGCCGCCGGCAAAACATAGAGCCGGTCCTTCAAAATGTCGAGATAGAGCGCGCTCAAAGTCACGGTGCAGAACTGCGAGAGGCTGTGATAGACGAGATGGAACTCGAAGGCCTCGTAGGCAGCCAGAATCCGCTTCTTGAGCTGCTCGAACTGGGCCAGGGCCCAGCGGTCCAGCTCGCCCATGGCCGCATCGTCCACCCGGTCGCTGGCCGGATTGAAGTCGTAGAGGTTGCCGAGCATGAAGCGCACGGTGTTGCGGATCTTGCGGTAGGCATCGGCCAACTGCCTGAGGATGTCGTCGGAGATCTTGATGTCGTCGCGGTAGTCCTCGGAGGCGGCCCAGAGGCGCAGAATCTCGGCGCCGTAGTTCTTGATGATGGTCTCCGGCGCGATGACGTTGCCGATACTTTTCGACATCTTCTTGCCCTGGCCGTCCACGACGAAGCCGTGGGTGAGCACCCCCTTGTAGGGGGCATGGCCGCGGGTGCCGACTGCCGCAAGGAGCGAACTCTGGAACCAGCCCCGATGCTGGTCGCTGCCCTCAAGATAGAGGTCGGCCGGGGCGGCCAGTTCCTCGCGCTCTTCGAGCACCGCGGCGTAACTCACCCCGGAGTCGAACCAGACGTCGAGGATGTCTTCTTCCTTGACGAACTCCGTAGAACCGCATTTGGCGCAGGTGGCATCCGTGCCGATGAAGTCGGCAAGCGGATGGCTGTACCAGGCATCCGCCCCCTCCTGCTCGAAGAGAGCGGTGATCTTCGCCATCACCGCCTCGTCGTTCTTGATCTCGCCGCACCTGGCGCAGTAGGCCACGGTGAGCGGCACGCCCCAGGCGCGCTGGCGCGAGAGGCACCAGTCGGGCCGCCCCTCCACCATGCCGTGAATCCGCTCCATGCCCCATTTGGGAATCCAGGAGACCTGCTTGATCTCGGCCAGGGCCTTGTGCCGCAGGCCGTTCTGCTCCATGGAGATGAACCACTGCTCCGTGGCGCGGAAGGCCACCGGCTTCTTGCAGCGCCAGCAGTGGGGGTAGCTGTGGCTGACCTTGCCCTCTTTGAGCAGGAAACCGCTCTCGGCCAGGTCGGCGTTGATGACCTTGTTCGCCTCCCAGGTGAACATGCCGGCGTACGGACCCGCCTCGTCGGTGAAGCGGCCGTCGGCCGCAACCGGCGAGAGGATCGGCAACCCGTAGCGAATACCGCTCAGATAGTCCTCGCGGCCATGGCCCGGCGCGGTGTGCACACAGCCGGTGCCGGCGTCCAGGGTCACATAGTCGGCCAGGATGATGAGCGACTCGCGCGAAAGAAACGGGTGGCGGCATTTCTTGCCTTCGAGCAGCCGGGCCGAGAAGGTGGCGATGATCTCGTATTCACCCAGGCCGCACTCTTCGACAACCTTGTCCACCAGCCCTTGGGCCATGAGGAGCACCTCGCCGCCCACTTCCACGGCGACATAGTCGTAATCGGGGTGGAAGGCCACGGCCAGGTTGGCGGGCAGGGTCCAGGGGGTGGTGGTCCAGATCAGGGCCGCCACCTTCTTGCCACTGAGCGCCGGAATCTCGGCACGGAGGTCGTCCGCCACCGGGAACTTCACGTAGATGGAGGGCGAGGTGTGGTCGGCATACTCCACCTCGGCCTCGGCCAGGGCGGTCTTGCAGGAGGAGCACCAGTGGACCGGCTTCTTGCTGCGGGTCACCGCACCCGAAAGGAGGAAGCGGTTGAACTCCCGGGCAATGGCGGCCTCGTACTTGTAATCGATGGTGAGGTAGGGATGGTCCCAGTCGCCCAGAACGCCTAAGCGCTTGAACTCCTCCTTCTGGATGGTGATCCACTTGGCGGCGTACCTGCGGCAGGCATCACGGAAATCGATCTTCGAGATCTCCCGCTTCTTGCTGCCCAACTCCTTGTCCACATTGAGTTCAATGGGCAGGCCGTGGCAGTCCCAACCCGGCACGTAGGGGCAGTGAAAGCCGGCCATGCGCTTCGACTTGAGGATGACGTCCTTCAGGATCTTGTTCAGGGCATGACCCATGTGGGTGCGGCCGTTGGCATAGGGCGGGCCGTCGTGCAGCACATAAAGGGGCCGGCCGGCCGTGGCCTGCTGCACCGCCGCATAGAGGCCCTGTTCCTCCCACTGCTTCAGGAATTCCGGCTCCCGCTGGGCGAGGTTCGCCTTCATCTTGAAGTCGGTCTGGGGCAGGTTGAGGGTGGCCTTGTAATCCGTGTTTTTTTCCGTCATTTCCGTCAGTTCCCCGTGGTGCACGCCATGGAAAAATCAAACGGCTAACATACCAAGTTGCCCCCAAGTTGCAAGGTAAAAAACGGGGATTTCCCAAGGGTTGCGGCCCCTCGGGCGGCTTTGAATTGACATGGCCAGCAGGGCTGCCTATATTTGACGGACACATTCGACAAACAGAGAAACGCAGAGACGCAAAGTCGCAAAGAAGGCAAAAACGAGGTGTGTTTTTAAAAACTTCGCGCCTCTGCGCCTTGGCGTTCAATTTTTTTCTTACGGAGAAGACCATGACCAAAGTGATCGCCATGGCGGGCAAGGGCGGGGTCGGCAAGACCACCCTCTCGGCCCTGCTCATCAAGTATCTGCTGGCCAAGGGCCAGACCCCGGTGCTGGCGGTGGACGCCGACTCCAACGCCAACCTGAACGAACTCCTGGAACTGCCGGTGGGGCTCACCATCGGCCAGGTGCGGAAGGCGCTCAAAAGCGACATGCCGCCCAACATCACCCGGGACCAGTACATGGAGATGAAGGTGCACGAGGCCCTGGTGGAGGCCACGGGCTTCGATCTCCTCACCATGGGCCAGCCCGACGGGCCTGGCTGCTACTGCGCCGCCAACCAGCATCTCGCCATGACCATGGACCACCTGGCCGGCAACTACAAGTACATCCTGGTGGACAACGAGGCAGGCATGGAGCATTTGAGCCGGATGAACCTGCGGGTCATCGACTACTTCTTCGTGATCTCCGACCCTTCGGCCCGCGGTATTCTCACGGCCAAGAGGATCGCCGAGCTGACCGGCCCCTTGGGAATCGACGTGAAGAAAAAATGCCTCATCGTGAACCGGGTGCCGGAACCGGCAAGCCCCGAGCTGATGGCCAAGATCAACGAGGCGGTCAGCTCCACCGGCATGCCGCTGGGCGGGCTCCTTCCGGCAAGCAACGAACTCGTGGGCCAGGAACTGGCCGGCCACTCCTACCTCAGACTCGACACGAGCGTGCCGGTGGTGGCCAAGGCCTTTGAGATATTCGACACCTTCCTCGGCTAGCTAACGTCGCCAAGCCGGGCGGCCCGCC
Source organism: Thermodesulfobacteriota bacterium (assembly GCA_040756495.1). Lineage (GTDB taxonomy): Bacteria > Desulfobacterota > Desulfobulbia > Desulfobulbales > Desulfurivibrionaceae > JAJZRJ01. The sequence continues at coordinate 4,323 of JBFLYY010000353.1, forward strand.
GCGCTGCCTCCCAAGTCCCGCCGGTTCTGCCAACGGTCGCCCGCGTCCTGGCGACTCCGCTCTTGCCGCTCGCGAAAGCGCTCCTTGAACTCTTCTTTTTTCTCCGGCGGCAGCTGGCGCCAGCGATCAAGAAGCTGCCGGCGCCGCTCCGGCGTCATCTGCTGAAAACGCTCCCGGGCCTCGCGCAAACGCTGCTGCTCCTCGGGCGGCAGCCTGCGGAAGCGCTCGAACCGCTCGCGGACCTGCTGCCGTTCTTCCGGCGGCATCTTGCGCCACTGCTCCAGCTTCCTGCCCGCCTCCCGCTTCTCCTCGGGGGTCATCCGCACCCAGCGCTCGGCCCCCCGCTGCAACCGCTGCCGCCGCTCCGCCGGGAGCGTGTCCCACCGGTCCGCATAAGGCGTGAGCACCTGCCGCACCTCCGGGGCCAACTGCTGCCAGTCGCCTCCCTCCTCGGCAGCGGCCGGCACGGACAGCGCGAGGAGCAACAGACCGGTCACCAACCCCAACACCATGCCGATCTTATTTCCGGTTGCGCGTTTGTTCATGACTCTGCTCCTGCGTTGCAACTTGCTTTTCTTCCTTGTCCGTGGGATCGAACCAGACCCCTTCGCCGGTCTGCCACTCTCCCAGGAATTCCAGCATCTCCAGCGACGGCGCTTCTTCCTTGGCCTTCCGCTCTGCCGCCAACACCGGTTGGCCGCCCGTGAGCAAGGCCAGGAACGCGAGACCCCCCAGCAGCCTAGCTCGCATGCCGTTTCTCCTCGGCCAGCCACTGGTAAAACTCCAATTCGGCGTAGAATTCCGGCGCCTCGGCCGCGGTGATGATCTCCAGGTCCGCCACCGCCTCGCCGCCGGCCGGCCGGCTCACGCCAGGCCCGTTCCGCCAGAACAGCACGGCAACAATGAGGGCGGTGACGAGGCTGACGACCAGGGGCGCCGCCAGCCACAACCAACGGCGTTGTTGCCGCCTCTCTCCCTGCGCCACCGCGCACCGACGTGCCTGGGCCAGCCGGCCGGCAATGACGCCGTCGAGTTCCGTCGTTCCCTGGTCCATGGTCTTGCGGACCGCTGCCAGGAAGGTATCGTCCCGTTGTTCTTCTTTCATGGCCAGTGTCCTTCCAACCGTTCCCGCAGAACATGCACTGCCCGGGAGTAATGGGTCTTGACGCTGCCGGCCGTGCATCGCATGGCCTGGGCCGTCTCCTCGACGCTCAACCCCTGCCAGGCCCGGAGCAGAAAGGTTTGCTGCTGCCGCAAGGGCAGCCGGCGAAGGGCCGCTACCAACGCCGCCATGGCCGCGCTGCTCTCCAGCCGATGAGCCGGATTGCTCGATGCCGGCGCCGGCACCTCGTCGAACGGATCATCATCCTCTTCTCCGTCGCCGCGCCAGCGTTCCAGCCAGCCGCGCCAGTGTTGCCGCACCCGCTCCCGCCGGTACCAGTCCCGGATCCGGCTCTGGAGGATGCGGAAGAAGAGGGGCCGCCACTCCTCCTCCGACCGCGTGGCATAATGCCGGACCAGGCCCAGCATGGCGTCCTGCACCAGATCGAGCGCCTCGTCGCGGTTGCCGACCGCGATCGCCGCCAGCTGGTATGCCTGTTTTTCAACGGAGGCCAGAAAACGCTCCATTGCCCGGCCCTGGTCCGTCATGATCCATTCCGCGGCAGGACAGCCGCACCGCCCGACTGCCCTGCCCGCTCCCCTTTGACCTTAGCGTTGCCGGCCCATCCTGGCCGAAGCGCGTTCGCCCCGGCGGTCCATCCGGTTCTCCAGACGGTCGCCGCGACGGTCCAGGCGGTTTTCCCTGCGCTCGCCACGCCGGTCCAGCCGCTCGTCGAGCCGTTCGCCCTTCCGATCGAGGCGGTCGTTGATCCGCTCGCCCTTCCGGTCCAGTCGGTCGTCGATGCGGTCACCCTTCCGGTCGAGTCGCTCCGCCAACCCTTCCTTGCCCTGCGCCTCGGCGCGTTCCGCCTGCCGGTCCAGTCGCTCGTCGATCCGGTCGCCCTTGCGGTCGAGGCGCTCCTCAATGCGGTCGCCCTTCCGGTCCAACCGCTCTTCCTGGCGGTCACCGCGGCGATCGAGCCGCTCCTCCTGTCGCTCACCCCGCCGATCGAGACGCTGGTCCACCTGATCGCCGCGCCTCTCCAAACGGTTCCGGGCCGCCTCGGCCGTTCCTTCCTCGGCGGCCCAAACCGGCGCCCCCATCACCAGCAACAATCCA
>JBFLYY010000354.1:0-2319 GCA_040756495.1 Thermodesulfobacteriota bacterium
GCGGCGCAGTTTCGCCTCGTCCGTGATCCGGTAGTCCTCGGTTTTTCCCTCGACGATCGCCTCCAGCACCTCGATGAGGTCGCGGCCGTGATCGGAGTGGCCCGCCGCGCCCCCGGCCACGAAGCGGCCGAAGTTTCTGGCCACCACCACGTCGGCATCGGCGCCGCAGACGCCGCGGGGCATCCTGTCGCTGATCCGGCAGGGGCCCATGACGCAGTTGCGGCAGGTGGTGCCCAGTTCGCAGAACTTGCAGTGGGGGGTCTGCTGCTGCAAACGGTCCCAGGCGGTCTCCACCCCGTCGCGCTCGGCTTTTGCCAGCATCTGCTGCGCATCGGGCCAGATCGATTTTTCCTCGACCATTACCTTGTTCCGTGCCATGGCTTCTCCTCTCTGTGGTCAGCGGTTGTTCACCGGATGGATCATCCTTGTCTGTCTTTGCTGAATAGCCGTTATCCCTTGGCCCAGCGGCCGTTTCGGCCCCCTTTCTGCTCCAGTTCGGTCTGCTTCTTGAGATAGACCACGCCCGGATAGCCGAGGCATTTTTCAAGCGCCGAGGTCAGCTCCCGGCAGGGGCGGATGGTGAGGTCGTTGTGGGTGTCCACGTCCACCTCGCCCCGGCCATTGAAGTGGACGGTGAGGGAGACGGGGCAGGGGCCGTGGAACTGGCGCATCGCTTTTTTCACTTCCTCGAGCTGCTTGCGGCTGGTGCGCTCCGCCTGGAGCACGAGTTTGAGGCCGGTGGTGTATTTGGCCCGCGCCTCGGCAAGGCTCACCACCTCCTCGGCGATGATCTTCACCCCCCGCTCCTCCTTCTTGAGCGTGCCCTGGACCACGATGGGATCGGTGGAGTTCAAAAGGGGCGCGCTGGTCGCATAGGCGGTGGGGAAGACCACCACCTCGACCCCGGTGGCGGTGTCCTCCAGGGTGAGGAAGGCCATGGGGTCGCCCTTTTTGCTCTTGTGCAGCTTGCATTCGCGGATGAGGCCGCCCACCCGCACCGGCTGGTTGTCGCCCCATTCGGCAAGGCCGGCAAGGTCGGTGTCCGCAATGGCCATGATCTCCTGGCGGAAGTTGTCCAGCGGATGGCCGGTGATGTAGAAACCCACGGTCTCCTTTTCATAGGCGAGCTTTTCCCGCTCGTCCCATTCCGCCACATCGGGCAGGTCGATGGTCACCGATTTCGCCACCTGCTCGGTGGGCATCACGGCAAAGAGGGAGATCTGGCCGGAGAGCTTGTCGCGCTGGGCGACCTGGGCCTGATCGAGGGCCGCATCGAGGATGGCGAAGAGCTGGGAGCGCCTGGCGCCCAGGGAGTCGAAGGCGCCGGCCTTGATGAGGCTTTCCACCACGCGGCGGTTCACCTTGCGGCCATCGACCCGCATGCAGAAATCGGCCAGGGACTGGTAGGGGCCCTCCTTCTCCCGCTCCTCGATGATGGAATCGAGCGCCGCGTCGCCCACGTTCTTCACCGCCGCGAGACCGAAGCGCACCCGGTCGTTCACCACGGTGAAGTCCTTCTGCGACTCGTTGATGTCCGGCGCTAGCACCTCGATCTCATGCTCCTTGCACTCGTTGATGTAGCGCACCACCTTGTCGGTGTTGCCCACGTCGCAGGAAAGGAGTGCTGCCATGAACTGGGCCGGGTAGTGGGCCTTGAGCCAGGCGGTCTGGTAGGCGATGAGGGCATAGGCCGCGCTGTGGGACTTATTGAAGCCGTAGCCCGCGAACTTCTCCATCAGGTCGAAGATGTACTCCGCCTTGTCGAGGGGGATGTTGTTCTTCTTCGCCCCATCGAGGAACTTCACCTTCTCCTGGGCCATGACCTCGGGCTTCTTCTTGCCCATGGCGCGGCGCAGGTTGTCGGCATCGCCCAGGGAATAGCTCGCCAGGACGTTGGCGATCTTCATGACCTGTTCCTGGTAGACGATGACCCCGTAGGTCTCCTTCAGGATCGGCTCGAGCTGCGGCAGCGGATAGGTGGCCACCATGCGGCCGTGCTTCGTGTTGACGAAGTCCGCCACCATGCCCGATTCCAGGGGGCCGGGGCGGTAGAGGGCCACCAGGGCGATGAGGTCGGAGAAGGCCTCGGGCTTCATGTCAACGAGGAGCTGGCGCATGCCGGAGCTTTCCAGCTGGAAGACGCCCAGGGCATCGCCCTTGGCAAGCAGGTCGTAGGTCTTGGGGTCATCGAGGGGGATGCGGCTGATGTCGAGCGTTTGCCCCCGGTCGGCGGCGATGATCTTCAAGGCCCGGTCAATGACGGTGAGGGTCTTCAGGCCCAGAAAGTCGAACTTGATGAGCCCGGTCATCTCGGTGTGG
>JBFLYY010000355.1:0-3092 GCA_040756495.1 Thermodesulfobacteriota bacterium
TTGCCCGAAACGGCGGTTACGGCTTGCCTGCCGAAGCGGCGAGCTGGCCGGCCAGCGTTCGGCGCTGCTCTTCCTTGCGGTCGCGCAGGCAGACGATGAGCCCTACGCCGACGAGGAGCATGGCGCCGGCCACCAGGAAGGAGCCGGAGTAGGAGGAGCTGCCGGCCCGCAGTACTTGGGAGAGGCGGCTCATGGCAAAGCCGCCCAGTCCCCAGGCGGTGAAGAGGACGCCGTAGTTGGCGCCGAAATGTTTCATCCCCCAGAGATCCTTGGCAAAGGTGGGGAAGAGGGCCAGATTGGCGCCGTAGTTGAAACCGATGATGGTGGCAAGGAGTACCAGCAGCACCACGTTGGGGGTGGCGGCGCTGACGATGGGGACGGCGCTGAACATCATCGCCGCCTGGAGGGCGAAAACCCCGGTCAGGGTGCGGCAGCGGCCCGCCTTGTCGGCCAGCAGGCCGGCAACCACCCGGCCCGCGGCATTGCCAACCGCGAGAATCGCCACGGCGAGGAAGGCGTTGGCGCCCAGGCTGCTCTTGGCCATGCCGGAGACGCTGCCGATCACCATCAGGCCGGCGCCGGCGCCGATGAAGTAGAGCAGCCAGATCCGCCAGAAATCCCCCCTCCTGATCAACTCCAGGGGGGAGAGGTTTTCGTCGGCAAAGAGCGCCCTCGCCTCCCGCGCTTCGGTGGTGCAGAAGCGGCGCTCGACAAAGCCGGGCGGGGTGTAGCCCGGCGGCGGGTTACGCAGCAGCATGGCGAGCAGCGACACCACCCCGCAGAAGGCGAGGCCGAAGAAGAGCATGGTCTCGGAAAAGCCGCGCGTGGTGAGCAGGTGCTGGGCCAGGGGGGCGATGTAGACCGAGGCGAGGCCGAAACCGGAGACCACGAAGCCGGCGATGCGCCCCGTCTTGTTGGGCGGGAACCACTTGAGGGCCGGGGGGGTGGCGGCGGCATAGCCAAAGGCGATGCCCATCCCCACCATGCCGCCGAAGCCCAGCACCCAGCTCCAGTAGTCGGTGGTCTGCGAGATCCAGACAAAGCCCAGGCCGACCAGGATGCCGCCGATGATCGCGGTGAGCCGCGGGCCGTGGCGGTCCTGTACCTTGCCGGCCAGGATCATGCCGCAGGCAAAGACGAGGCAGCAGACGGCGTAAGGATCGTTGAGGGAGGCGATCTCCCACCGGAAGGCGCCCGGGCCGCCGTGTTCGATGGAATCCTTGATCGCCTCCTTGAAGATGCTCCAGGCATAGAGGACGCCGAGCGCCAGGTTGATGCCGGTGCCGGCTGCGGTGACGACAATGCCCGGGTTGCGAGCGGCGGTTGCCATGGGAAGCCTCCTTTGGTAGGGGTTGCGTCAGCCAGGGACAAAACCACACTATTCCGACGGGCGTTACGGCAACGCCCGCAGTCGGCAGGGCCAGGAGAGTCTTCGGGCAGAGACGCGGAGAAGAGCATCCGCGAAGTCTTTATTACACTGCGCGGGGTTGCTTCCTGTCAAGGTGTTTCTGTTCTCGGGCGACGGCTACCCCTGGCGCCGCGCGAGAATGCCATGAAAATCGGCCGCGGGCATGAGAGGTACCGGCTCGATGGCGGTAAAACCGGCGGCCTTTAGTTGAGCCATGGTTTCCTCAGGGGCGGGGAGGGCGGCGCAGCCGACGGTGGAGCGCAGGACGAGGTCGAAGTTGATGGTCATGGCGCTTTTGCCGCGCATCAGCGAGACCACGGCAAAGGTGCCTCCCGGTGCGAGGCGGGAATGGAGCTGCCGGAAAAGCGCAGGCCGCTCCTCCGGGGTGAAGTAATAGAGATTGTTGTAGAGCGAGATAAAATCGAAGGGGCCGGCGAGGGCCTCCGGTGCATGCCGGATGTCGGCCGGCATGACCGTGAAGCGCTCCGCGATTCCCCAGGCAACAAGGTTGTTCCGCGCCTGTTGCACCACGCTCTGGTCGAGGTCGATGCCCATCCCCCGCAGCGGTGGGTACGCCGTGGCGGCATACTTGAGATAGACGCCGGAGCCGCAGCCGATTTCAAGGAGGCGGGCTGGGCGGCGGCGGGCGACGGTGTCGGTGACGAAGTTTTGCATCAGCGGTTCCAGCGTCCGCGAGGAGCGGGCGATCAGCGCCCCCTTGTCCGCCAGGTAATCGCCAAGCGGGGCGCCCTTGATCCGCTCGGCCAGGTGCCGATAGACCGAACCGTGGTAAGCAATGCATTCCTGCACCAGGGCGACCAGCGCGTCGCCGCTCGGCTGGCCGAGAGCCCTGGCCCGCTGCCCGCGCAGGGAGTAACGGCCAGCGTGCATTGCCAGTTCGCCCGTGGCCACGCCGAGTTCGAGCAGCAGCGCGAGAAAGTCCGGCCGTGCCGCCTTGATCCGCTTGGCCAGGGCGGATGGGGAGGCAGGTTCCTTGTGCAGCTCGGCCAGCAGTCCGAGTTCGCTGGCGGCATAGAGAAAATGGAGCCGCAGAAAGGGATCGAGGTCGCGGGCGAGGCGGAGCTGGGTGAGGGCATGGGGCCAGCGGAGAAAGGTCAGCAGGGTTTTGATCTGCATGGCGTTGTCCTTTTGGATTGTGGGCGGTTGGCGCGTGCCGGGGCGGAATCAGCGCCGCAGGCCGGTGAGGAGTATGCCGGCAACGGTGCGCTCCGCATTCCTGCCGGCAAGGGTTTGGGGGTCGAATACCCGTTGCAGCAGCAGGCCATCGAGCACCGCGATGATGCTGGACGCCGCGACGAGCGGGTCAACGGCGCGGAATTCGCCACTGGCCTGTCCTTTCCGGATGAGGCCGGCGATCTTCTGGCGGGAAAAGGCGTAGATGTCGCTGAAGCGGAGGTTGGTCGCCGCCCCCCGCCGATGTTCCGACCAGAAGTCGAGCAACACGAAGCTGAACTCCCGCCATTCGTCAAAGGCGCGCAGGGTGGCGACGATGAGGTTTTCCAGGGCGCGGGCCGGGCTTTTCTGCTGGCTGGCGTCGCGGTAGATCGCCTCGTGGAACAGATTGAGCACATGTTCGTAGATGGCGAAGAAGAGGGAGTCCTTGGTGGCGAAGTATTCGTAGATGGTGCCCTTGCCGATGCCGGCGGCGCGGGCGATCTCTTCC
>JBFLYY010000356.1:0-3721 GCA_040756495.1 Thermodesulfobacteriota bacterium
CAGTATCTGTCCAGAAGGTCGCCTTCGCCACCGGTATTCCTCCCGATCTCTACGAATTTCACCTCTACACCGGGAATTCCACCTTCCCCTCCAGTACTCAAGTCAACCAGTTTCAGATGCACTTCACGTGGTTAAGCCACGGGCTTTCACATCTGACTTGATCAACAGCCTACGCGCCCTTTACGCCCAGTGATTCCGATTAACGCTCGCACCCTCCGTATTACCGCGGCTGCTGGCACGGAGTTAGCCGGTGCTTCCTCTGCAGGTACCGTCAAAACATATGGATATTAGCCATACGCCATTTCTTCCCTGCTGACAGAGCTTTACAACCCGAAGGCCTTCTTCACTCACGCGGCGTCGCTGCGTCAGGGTTTCCCCCATTGCGCAATATTCCTCACTGCTGCCTCCCGTAGGAGTCTGGTCCGTGTTCCAGTTCCAGTGTGGCGGATCATCCTCTCAGACCCGCTAACCATCGTCGCCTTGGTAGGCCGTTACCCCACCAACTAGCTAATGGTACGCAAGCCCCTCCCTATACGGCAACTTTCATGAAGAGGTCACCTTTCCTCATCAACCTCGCGGCCAATGAGTGTACCCGGTATTAGCACCCCTTTCGAAGTGTTATCCCAGATATAGAGGTAGGTTACTTACGCGTTACTCACCCGTGCGCCACTCTACTCAGGGCCGAAGCCCCTTTCTCGTTCGACTTGCATGTGTTAAGCACGCCGCCAGCGTTCAATCTGAGCCAGGATCAAACTCTCCAGTTTGATCTTATCGCTTCCAGGTCGCTATAACCTGGTCACTGTACAAATAAAAACTCGTCCCACTTAACCCCGGGACCGGGCGGGCCCATCTCGTTACTCTACTCAGTTCTCAAAGATCGCTTGGGGGCGGGAAACCCGCCGGAAAGCAGCCAACATACCGCAAACAAAAAGCACTGTCAACGACTTTCCAAATTATTTCTTTTCACTTCGCTTCGCCGCCTCGCGGCAACGAGGCGCTAAAGTAAATGACTGCGCCTGCCTTGTCAACAGCGGATATCGCTTTTCCCCAAAAAAATCGCGGCCCGCGCGTCAGGCGAAGACGAAAAGCATGGCAACAGTGGGAGATACCACACAAACCGCCTCACCATCCCGCGCCGCATCGCCATCACGGGATACCGCCCATGCATCCCACCGCCCGATGACGCCTTCCGTCCTTCGCCCCCCTACTTGCGGTTGATGGCCGCGGCCACACAGGCAGCGCCAAAACCGTTGTCGATATTGACCACCGCAATACCCGGAGCACAGCTGTTGAGCATACCCAGGAGCGCCGCGATACCGCCAAAACCGGTGCCGTAGCCGACACTGGTGGGAACCGCGATGATGGGCTTGTCAACCAGACCGCCCACCACGCTGGGCAAGGCCCCCTCCATGCCGGCCACCACAATAAGCACCGCGGCGGAATGGAGCACTTCGCGCTGTCCCAAGAGCCGATGGAGGCCGGCCACCCCCACATCGTAGAGCCTCTCCACCCGGTTGCCCAGGGCCTGGGCGGTGAGACAGGCCTCCTCCGCCACCGGGATGTCGGAGGTTCCGGCGGTGACCACCACGATGGCGCCCCGCCCCTTGTCCGGCACCACGGTCTCCAGATTGGCGGTGAGCATTCGGGCCTCGGGGTGATGGAGAAATTCCGGCAGAACCTCGCGCACCTGGGCAGCCTTGGTCGCCTCCACCCGGGTCGCCATCACCACGGCCTGATGGGATTGGAATTGCCGCAGGATCGTGATGAGCTGTTCGACGCTCTTGTTCTCGCCAAAGACCACCTCGGGCAGCCCTGTCCGCATGGCGCGGTGGTGGTCGAGATGGGCACAGCCGAGCTGCTCGCCCGGCCAATGCCGGAGCGCCGTCATGGCCTCGTCCACCGTCCGCCCGCCCCGGGCGACCTCTACCAATAAGGCCCGCAATCCCTCTGCGTTCATAACATGGCTTCCTCGCATCCTGTTGTCCGGTCGGACGATCCCCTCGTCACCATCGGAAGGCGCATCTTACCATACCTTGGAGGTACAAGGCCACGGGGGAATCGAACGCCTTCCTCCCGCTCGTTCCCCCTTGCCCAATCCCCCGCCTTGAGGTAGGTTGCCCAAAACCGAACCCTGGGAGCCCCATGAAGAGATCTGCCATCACCCACCGCCCGCCGCGCACCTGGATCAAGCTCACCGCCGTTGTTCCCGCCGAGCTTGCCGAGGAGGTGGCCGGAGTACTCGCCGCCGTAGCGGAGGGGGGGGTGGAGTACGGCTACACTGCGGCCGGCCAAGAGGTGCTCCACGAGTGCCTCACCGTCTATCTCGACAACGATGCCAAGACCGCCGACCAGGAGGCAGCCATAGCCCGCCACCTCCACGACCTCGCACAGAACCACGGGGCCGATCCGATCCGCCTGCACCGCGAGAAGATCACGGAACAGGACTGGAACGCGGCCTGGAAGGAGTTCTTCAAGCCCTTCCCCATCACCCCAACGCTCATCATCAAGCCGAGCTGGGAGAGCTACACCCCGCAGGCGCACGAACGGGTGATCGAGATGGACCCCGGCATGGCCTTTGGCACCGGCCACCATGCGAGCACCCGCCTGGCACTCCATCTCCTCGAGGGAATCTTTACGGCACGGCGAACGAGCGCCCCCTCCTTTCTCGACGTGGGCTGCGGCACCGGGATCCTGGCCATGGCCGGGGCGCTGTGGGGCGCCGTCTCCGTGGTCGCCACCGACAACGACCCGGACGCCGTCTTCATCGCCAAGGAGAACATTACGGCCAACAACCTCGGCGATCGCATCGAGGTCAGCGACACCCCGCTCGCCGACATCACCCGGGGCTTCGACGTCATCGTCGCCAACATCACCAGCGACGTCCTCACCCTCCTTGCCCAGGAGCTGATTCGTCACCTGAAGCCCGAGGGAGATCTGGTCCTGGCCGGCATCCTGCGCGGCGAACAGGAAAAACAGATCAGCACCCTCTTCCAACGCCTTGGCCTCAGCGAACAGGCGAGTCCCTGCCACGAGGAGTGGGTCGCCTTCCACTTCCGCAAATGAGACGCTTCCACGTCGAACCCGGTGCCATCACCGGCACCACCGCCCGCCTCACCGGCCAGGAGGCGCACCACCTGAGCAGGGTGCTGCGCCTCAAACCCGGCGCCCGGGTCACCCTGCTCGACCCTTCCGGCACCCGGCACGAGGCAGTGGTCGACCGTATCGACGGAACGGCGGTGTTGCTCTCCATCGAGGCCAGCACCGAGGCAACGCCCGCGGGGCCACCTCTCCACCTCGGCCAGGGGCTGCTCAAGGGAAAGAAGATGGATCTGGTGGTCCAGAAGGTCACGGAACTGGGAGTCGCCGCCATCCACCCCTTTGTCTCCCAACATACGGTGGCGCGAGCCGCCGAAAACGAGAAGGAGTCGCGCTGGCAGCGGATCGCCCTGGAGGCGTGCAAGCAGTGCAACCGCCCCCTGCCGCCCCACTGCCATCCGATCCGCGATTTTGCACCCCTCCTTCAGGAGGCCGCCCCTTTCTCCCAAAAACTCCTCTTCTGGGAAGGTTCCGGCGGCATTGCGCTCCGGAGTTGCATCGACCCGACAGCCCCCCCAGCCAGCCTCTTTTTCCTCATCGGGCCGGAGGGGGGATTCAGCCAAACCGAACACGACCTGGCCGTAGCCGCCGGCTTCGTCCCCGTGACCCTCGGCCGCCGCACCCT
>JBFLYY010000357.1:0-10103 GCA_040756495.1 Thermodesulfobacteriota bacterium
CGCGAATAAAAAAACCCGCTGCCCTTGTCGGGTGCGGGTTTTGCTGCCGAATGGTGGAGCTGAGGGGGATCGAACCCCTGGCCTACGCATTGCGAACGCGTCGCTCTCCCAGCTGAGCTACAGCCCCATTCTGTTTTTTTCTCATAAACCACAGCGGCTCCGATTCGTCAACGTCCATCTTGGCGTCGGCGTTCATAGAGTTCCTTGATGAGCGTCAGCACCCCCGGCCGCCGCTGGTAGGTCGCCTCGGCCTCCCGCTCCACCCGCGGCCAGCAGGTGCGGTTGTTGGGCAGCCCCTTCCGGTCGTCCCGGGCATGGATGAGTTCGTGCAGCAGGGTCATGTCGCGGTCGTGTTCCGAGGCCAGATGCGGGGTGTAGATGTGGACCTCGAAACCGACCGGATCGTACTCGCCCTTGAGCTGCTGCGGATGTTTCTTGCGCCGCCAGCGGACGACAAGGCCGTCGTTGTAAAGCCGGATGACTTCTTTTTTGGTCAGCATGCGGGATTCCTGCGCGTTGCGGTTCCCCCTATTGTGTTCGGAAAAAAGAAAAATGGCGACCTCTTTTTGCGGCGCGCCGGAATCCGCTGCTGATGGGGAAAGGGCAGGGGCAACAAAAAAGCCTTTAGCTCGCGAAGAGCTAAAGGCTTGATTTGTATGGCGCGCCCGAGAGGATTCGAACCTCTGACCTACGGATTCGTAGTCCGGCACTCTATCCAGCTGAGCTACGGGCGCGTGAATGAGGTTGACTTTATACCGCAAAAGCCGGGAGAGGGCAATAGGAAATCACACCCTGACCGAGCCGAGTATGGGGGCGAGAAAGTCAAGGCCGGTGCGGTTCAGGATCTCGCCGAACCGTTCGCCCCGCTGGGTGTGGGCCATGAAGTGATCCGCGCACAGCCGGACCACGGCCAGGGCTGTCTCCGGGCTGAAGATGCCGGGCAGTTCCCGACCCAGTTGCGGGTGGCGGCCGAGTTTGCCGCCAAGAAGGATGCGGTATCCCTTTGTCTCTTCCGCAAGGGTGCCGGTGGGGCAGGCGCCAAGGCACTGGCCGCAGGCGAGGCAGCGGGAGAGGTCGATGGCTGGCGCCGATCCTCCCGGCGGCAGGGTGAGCGCCTCCTCCTTGCACGCCTCGAGGCAGGCCCCGCAGCCGGCGCAGGATTCCTCCGTCACCCTGGGGCGGCGGGCGGCGATGAGTCCGATATCGACGATCTGCGGCCGCGAGCAGCTGTTGGGGCAATCGGCCAGGGTGACCCGGAATTCGTGGTGCAGCTTGAGCGGGCCGCCGACCCGCGTCTTGAGGAAACTTTTGAGGTCGCGGCCCGCGAGTTCCTGCTCCAGCGCGGCGGCAAGGTCCATGCCGCTCTCGATCCGGTTGGGGCAGCCGCCGCTGCCGAAGCAGCTCTCCACCTGATAGCCCCTGACCTCCGCTTCCTGGTTGGTCATGAAGCGCTGCTGGCATGCGGCCACGTGGGTCATGGTGACCGTTTTCGCCCCGCGCGCCCGCGCCTCCTCCTCCACCCTTTTCCGGACCCGTTGGCGCACGAAGAAGGGCACCCGGGTCATGGCCTGCTCGGCCTCGTGGTTCCATTGCATGGCGTTCTCCTCCTGTGGCGCGTATCGTAACCAGCCGGAGCGGTTGACGCCTTGACCTGGATCAAGGCCGGCATGGGCCGCGTCAGTGTTCGAGGACGAATTCGTAGGTGAGGCCGGATTTGGTGAAGTGGCTGAGGACGTTTTTCAGGTTCTGCAAGGTCTCGACGCTGAAGTGGATCTGCCAGGAGGAGGTGCGGTCGGTTGGCGGCGAGATGAGTTCGATGTCGGCGATGCGCATGTCGTTCGGGGCCACACTGAGCAGCATCAGGGTGCGGTTGCGGGAAGGGGCCTCCAGGATGACCAGGGCCTGCGGTTTGCGGACCCGGGTGTCCTTGAGGCGCCAGCGCACCTCCACCACGTCCTCGCGTTGCACCTTGAGGGCCTGCATGGTGTGGCATTCCTTCTTGTGGATGGAAAGGCCCCGCTCGCTCAAGAGGCCGTAGAGACCCTTTTCGGTGGGGAGCGGATTGCAGCAGCGGGAAAACTTGACCTTGGCCGGATCGAGGGTGGCGAGGTCGATGCGGTTCAAGGTGCCGGTGGGCGGCGCCAGCGTCTCCTTGCCGGCGTAGAGCCCTTCGATGATTTCGTAGATCAGTTCCTTGAGGCGCAGCCGTCCCTCGCCCACGGCCAGGAAGAGATCGGCGTTGGCCGGCTGGCAGAAATACTCGCGGATGCTCTCCATGCCCGGCTTGTTGAGAAGATCGAAGGGCAGGCCGTAGCGCTTGAATTCCTGGCGCAGGATCGACTGGCCCACGTAGCTTGCCAGTTCCTCGCGGCGCAGGCGGAAGAGTTTCGAGAGTTCGGAGCGGGCCTTGGCGGTCTGGCAGAGTTTCTGGATCTCGGGATCGAAGCGCACCGCCTCCTTCTGGGTGACGATCTCGACCCGGTCGCCATCCCGCAATACATGGTCGATGGGCACCTCGCGGTGGCCCACCCGGGCGCTCACCGTGCGTTTGCCGATCTCGGTGTGCACCTTGAAGGCGAAGTCGAGGGCGATGGACTGGCGCGGGAGCGCGATGGTGTCGCCCTTGGGGGTGTAGGTGTAGATCTCCTTCTTGCCGCTGGCCGCGATCATGTCGCGGTAGGAGATGCCTTCGTCGCCGCCCAGTATGTCGAGCATCTCGCGCACTTCCTGTTCCAGCATGCCGACGGTGCGCTGGTCGGGGGGTGCCCATTTTTTCAGCAGGCCCGCCTTGGAGGAGGTGCGCATCTCCGGGGTGCGGATCTTGAAGAGCACGTTCCGGCCGCGGATGTTGGCGCGGGTGTGGAGGCTCTGGTAGCCGGTGGGTTTGGGGTTGGCGATGAAGTCGCGGATGGAGCGCGGGATGGGCGGGTAGTTCTGGTCCACCACCCCGAGTACCCGGTAGCAGCTCTGCACATCCTGGGCGATGATCTGCAGTTCCAGCGGGTTGTCGATCTCCTTGTGCAGCACCTTGTCGGTGGGGTCGAAGTAGGCCCACAACCCCTTGGGGTTGACGCGGATTTCGGCGGTGATCCACGTCTTCTCGAATTCCTTGGCCAGGTGCTCCTTGATCGCCAGAACCGCCGGGCTTTCGGCGAGCTTGTGGATGGCGGCCACCACCTTCTGGCTCTGGCGCGGGAATTTGTAGTGGAGCGCCAGGTTGTAGAGTTCGCGTTTGATGCCGTAGAGCCCCATCACCTTGGCGAGCGGCGCGTAGATGTCGAGGGTCTCCTCGGCGATTTTCTGCCGTTTGTGTTTGGGCAGGGAGTTCAAGGTGCGCAGGTTGTGGACCCGGTCCGCCAGTTTGATCAGCATCACCTCCAGCTTCGATGCGGCGCCGGAGAAGAGCTTGCGGTGGACGAGCTTGTAGAAGTTCTGGCGGTCGCCGCTGTAGTGGGCGATCTTGGTGCAGGCATCCACCATGGACTCGACGTTGGCGCCGAAGAGTTCGCCGATCTCGGCGGTGGTGATCTCCGGCACGTCCTCGATGGTGTCGTGCAGTACCGCGGCGGCCAGCACCTCGGGATCGGTGACCCCCAGTTCCTCCACCAGGATCTGGGCGACCAGGAGCGGGTGGCTGATGTACGCCTCGCCCGACTTGCGGCGCTGGTCCTGATGGGCCGTGACCGCGAAGGAGAGCGCCTTCCAGAAGAGGGCCGCCGGGCCGTCCTGGTCGCCCAGATGTTCTTCCATGCGGGCGCAGTAGGCGGCTATGTCGAAGGCTTTTTTCGCTTTGGGCGGCATGTTCGGCGGTTGGCACGCCCGCAAGGGGCGGCAAAATTTCCATCCTGCTTCTGTCAATAAATCGCAAATGGGGGTATGATGCGAGAAAACACGGCATCATCGCCCCCATTGCTTGGTTTTATGCCATAACCCCGTTGTTTTCAATAAAAAAGAGGGCGCGCCCGGCGGCTTGCGGCCGCAGGCAGGGCGTTCCTCCCCCACCCGAACAGGATATCCCGTGGCACGACGGCAGCACGGACGGCAAAAAGAGAGAGGCCAGCGGCAGCGCGTTGGCCGCAAGACAGGCCCATCCCCGCGGCAGGAGCCCAGGCGCGGCCGCAAGGCCGGGCTGGCCGAGGATGCGGTACTCGGCATCCTGCTGGCAAGCCCCGAGCCGCTGCGGATCGAGGCGATCGTCGAGGGGCTGGGGCTCGCCAGTTCCCAGCGCAAGATCCTGCGCCCGCTCCTTGAGAGCATGTGCCGCCGCGGCCAGGTGGTCTGCCACCCCGGCAACCTCTATGGCGCCGGCAAGATCCCCGACGTCTTCGAGGCGACCCTGGCCGTGCATCCGCGCGGTTTCGGCTTTGCCGCGGTGATCGGCACCCCGCCCCGTGAGGCGGGAGGCAAGGATATCTTCATCCCGCCCGGTTCCTTAGGCAACGCCCTCCATGGCGACCGGGTGCTGGTGCGGATGACCGCCCACGACCGCGGCCGGGCCGAGGGGGTGGTGCTGCGCGTGCTCTCCCGCAAATTGAGCCGCCTCGTTGGCCTCTTTGTTGCCGCCAAAAAGGGTGGCATGGTGGTGCCGGAGGACGAGCGCTACCCCTTCCACGTCGTGGTGGCCGCCCCCGAGACCATGGGAGCCAGCGGCGGCGAGGTGGTGGTGGCGGAGATCATCACCTTTGTCGAGGGGGGCAACCCCGAGGGGCGCATCGTCGAAGTGCTCGGCGACCCCAACGACCTCAAGGTCCAGACCGAGATCGTCATCCGCAAGTTCGAGTTGCCCCACGTCTTTATCGACGAGGTCCAGGCGCAGGTGGCGGCCTTCGATTCCGCCGTGACCGCCACGGCGGAGCGCCTCGACCTGCGCGGCATCCCCCACGTCACCATCGACGGCGAGGACGCCCGCGACTTCGACGACGCGGTGGCCATCGTCAGAGATGGCTCCGGCTACCGCCTCTACGTCTCCATCGCCGACGTGAGCCATTACGTCACCCCAGGCTCGCCGGTGGACGAGGAGGCGTACCGCCGCGGCACCAGCGTCTATTTTCCGACCATGGTGGTGCCCATGCTGCCGGAGCGCCTTTCCAACGATCTTTGCAGTCTGGTGCCCCACCAGGACCGCTACACCTTCTCCGCCATCATCGAGTTCGACGCCGAGGGCCACCGCACCGGCGCCTCCTTTGCGAGAAGCATCATCCAGAGCCGCCACCGCCTCACCTACACCAAGGTCAAGGCGATGCTGGTCGATCAGGATCAGGCCCTGCGCCAGGAATACCAGGACGTGGTCGCGGATCTTGCCGTGATGGGCGAGCTGGCGTCTCTGCTCGAAAAGCAGCGCATGGCGCGGGGGAGCATCGGTTTCGAGATCCCCGAGGCCAGGGTGCTGGTGGGCGAGGAGAACGCGGTGCGCGGCATCGTGCGCCTTGAGCGGAACATGGCCCACAAGCTCATCGAGGAGTTCATGCTGGCGGCCAACGAGGCGGTGGCGACCACCATCGCCAGGGAGAAGCTGGACGGCCTCTTCCGCATCCACGAGGAGCCGGACCCCTTGAAGGTCCAGGAGTTCAGCGAGTTCGCCCTGAGCATGGGGCTCGAACTGCCGCCACCCTCGACCTCGCCCCACTGGTTCGGTCAGGTGCTGGCTGCGGTGGCCGGCACGCCCAAGGAGTACATCGTGAGCAACCTCCTGCTCCGGGCCATGAAGCAGGCGCGCTATGCGGCGGAGAACGTGGGCCACTTCGGTCTCGCGGCCCGCTTCTACACCCACTTCACCTCGCCGATCCGCCGTTACCCGGACCTCATGGTCCATCGGACCCTGGCCGCCTTCCTGGCCCGCAAGGGCGCGGGAAGCGGCCGGCCCGGCACCGCCACCGAGGAGGCGGGCGATTTTCTCTCCAGGCGGGAGCGGGTGGCGGTGGATGCCGAGCGCGAGGTGGTGGAGCGCCTTTCGGTCCACTACATGGTGGACAGGGTGGGCGAGGAGTTCGAGGCCGTGGTCTCCGGGGTCTCCTCCTACGGCCTTTTTGTCGATCTTTTAGAGGTCTTTGTCTCCGGTGCCGTTTCCCTTGCCGACCTCGGCAGCGACGGCTACGAGGTGGACGAGAAGAAGCACCGCCTCTTTGGCCAGTACAGCGGCCTTGCCATCCAGATGGGGGATCTGGTGCGGGTGAAACTGCTTTCCGCCGACCGCCAGCGCCGCCGCCTCAACTTCGGTCTGCTGGCCCTCCACAAGGAGGAGCGGAGGTGAGCGTGAGCCGGAAGGACAGGGCGGCGGCCCTCCTCGCCAACGTGGCCATCGTTCTCAATGAACCGAAATACCCCGAGAACATCGGCTCCGCCGCCCGGGTGGCCACCAACATGGGGGTCACGCAGCTCATCGTGGTGAGCCGCGAGCGGCCGGAGGAGGAGCCCATGCGCAAGCTCGCCACCCACCACGCCGCCCATCTCATCGATGATCTGGTGTGGCATGAGGGTCTGGCCGAGGCCCTGGCCCCCTTTGCCTGGGTGGTGGGAACCACGGCCCGCCAGGGCCGCCAGCGCCGCAACCTCACCTCGCCCCGCGAGATGGGGAGCGAGATCGTGCCGCTGCTCGGGAAGAACAAGGTCGCCTTCCTTTTCGGCCCCGAGGATCGGGGGCTGACCAACGAGGATCTCGCCTTCTGCAACATGCTCACCACCATTCCCACCGCCGCCTTCTCTTCTCTCAATCTGGCCCAGGCCGTGGCGATTCACTGCTACGAGATCTACGGTGCGGTCCTGGCCGCGGTGGGCGAGGGACGGAGGCAGTATCGGCCGAAGCTCGCCGAGAACCACGAGCTGGAGGCGATGTATGGCCATGTGGAGGAGGTATTGCGGACCATCGGTTTCCTCAGGGAGACCGATTACGAGTACTGGATGCGCAGCGTGCGGGACTTCCTCGGTCGGCTGGGGCTGCGCGCCAGCGAGGCGCGGACTGTCCGCGGCTTTTGCCGTCAGTTTCTCTGGTACGATCAGAAACGGGGCGGTTGAGCCCGGAGTCGCGACGCCAGCAAAAAAACCACCGGGAGGGCGCCGCGGCGGCGACACCCTCCCGGTGGAGGCGCTGAGCAGAACAGGTTGGGTAGGGAGGCCTGGTCTGTGCGACGCCGGCCGTTGCCGGTGTCGCTCCTGCCCTGCTCAACCCACCAGTTGGTGCGTCCTGCCGCCGGGGTGTTCGTCAGACCCCGGAGATCGCGCCAATCCAGGCATTGAACAGGGCCAGCGGACCGCCTGCCTCGACCACCGCTGCGACCATGCAGCTCAGGGCCCAGGCGCCGACGACGCCCACCACCAGAGCCCCCGTTGCCACGGCCGACCCCTTCAGGATGTCGTTGCCGATGCCGTCCGTCACCACGCTGTTTGCCAGCCGTTCCCTTGTCTTGACCCGTTCCATAAAGGATGCCTCCCCTTGTTGTGTGTGGAAGATTTTCCCCACTGTACGGAGACGGCCGTTTTTTGTAAAGAAAAAAATGCGTAAAATCAAATAGTTAGCTAACAATCGGCAGTGGCAGTATTCGGGGCGGCTTTTTGCGCAGCATTCGCGGAAGCATGAGTGGTCGCTTTGCCTGCCAATCGAATTTTATACGTCCCATAGGCCAGCAGGTTCTATAAAACCGATAAGACCGATAAGAAAAAAGAGGGATCAGAAACCCTTGAGCGGGCAGGCGTCGCAGGCGGGATTGCTTTTGCGGCAGAATTCCTTGGCCGTGCGGACGATGAGGGCGTGGTATTCGTTGAACAGGGTCACATCCGGCTCCAGATGGTCGAGAAAGAGGGCCTGGAGTTCGTGGTAGTCGCTCTCGTCGGCAACGAGGCCGTGGCGGTTGAGAATGCGGTGGGTGTAGGCATCGACCACAAAGGTCGGTTTGTTGCCTGCGTAGAGGAGGATGGAGTCGGCGGTCTCCGGGCCGATGCCCTTGATGGCGAGGAGTTCTTCGCGCAGGCTCGCGGTGGGGCGGCGGTCGAAATAGCCCTCCACCGAGCCGGCCGATGCCGCGATGTGGTGCAGGAGGTTCTGGAGCCGCACCGCCTTGAGGTTGTAGTAGCCAGAGGGGCGGATCTGCTCGGCGAGCAGCGGGGTGGGCAGGTGCACCAGGGCGTCGAGGGAAAGAAGCCCCGCGCGCCTCAGGTTGTCGATGGCCCTGCTGACGTTGCTCCAGTTGGTGTTCTGGGTCAGGACCGCGCCGACCAGGATCTCCAGCGGGGTTTCTCCCGGCCACCAGTGCTGCGGCCCGAAGCAATCAAACAGGGCCTGGTAGATGTCGAGGAGACGCTGCCGCACGCCCGGTCATTCGGAGCGCATGAAGAGGAAATAGACGACAATGGCCAGCGCCGCCACCACGACGCCGGCGAGGGGCAGGATCTTGCCGAGCTGGAGCTGGCCGTCCACGATGAGATCCCTGGTCAGCGGGCTGCCGGAGAAGATCCAGAGACCGATGGCCACGCCGGTGATCACCAGGGTGTTGATCGCCTGCTTGTAGAGCTGGTAGCCGACAAAGAGGACAAAGGGCACCAGGAACCACGGGTTGGTGAAAAGCCCGGCGGCATCCACCTGTCGGAACTGCTCCGGGATGTTGGTGCTGGTGAAGAACTCCGCGATGGTGGTGAGAAATTCCATACTCGTCGTTGCCCCCTTCCCGTGCTGGTTTGCCGGACCTATCCCTGCCTCCTGGCGGACATGGCCTGCTTGTACACCTTTATAGCACAATAGGAACCGCACATGCTACAGGCATCGCCCTTGTAGCTGCCGCCCTCGTCGCGGTAGCGCCGCGCCTTTTCCGGATCGACGGAAAGGTCGATCTGTCCCTTCCAGTCGAGGTTGTTGCGGCACCTGGCCATGGCGATGTCCTTGGCCATGGCGCCGGGCACGCCCTTGACGATGTCCGCGGCATGGGCCGCGATTTTGGAGGCGATCACGCCCTCGTGCACGTCTTCCGGGGTCGGCAGCTTGAGGTGCTCCGCCGGGGTGACGTAGCAGAGGAAGTCGGCGCCGGCCGCGGCGGCGATCGCCCCGCCGATGGCGCCGGTGATGTGGTCGTAGCCAGGGGCGATGTCGGTAACGAGCGGCCCCAGCACATAGAAGGGCGCGCCGTGGCAGAGGCGCTTCTGGAGGAGGATGTTGGCCTCGATCTGGTTCATCGGCATGTGGCCCGGCCCCTCGATCATCACCTGCACCCCGGCCTCCCAGGCGCGCTGGGTCAGCTCGCCCAGGTGGATCAGCTCCTGGACCTGGCCGCGGTCGGTGGCGTCGGCAAGGCAACCCGGCCGGATGCCGTCGCCCAGGCTCAAGGTCACCTCATGCTCCTTCAAGATGGCGAGCAGGTCGTCGAACCGCTCGTACATGGGGTTTTCCTTCTTGTTGTAGCTCATCCACTCGATGGTAAAGGAGCCGCCGCGGCTGACCACGCCCATGAGGCGCGGATCTTTGCGGATGCGCTCCAGGGTGTTGCGGGTGATGCCGCAGTGGATGGTCATGAAATCGACGCCATCTTTTGCCTGCTCCTCGATGGTCTTGAAGATCTGGTCCACCGTGACCTCGCCGATCTTCTTGCCCTGCGTCTCCACCACCTCGGAGATGGACTGGTAGATCGGCACGGTGCCCAGCGGGATCGGGCAGTTCTTCAGGATCTCGCGCCGGATTTCGTTGAGGTTGCTCCCCATGGAGAGGTCCATGACCGCGTCGGCCCCGGCCTTGAGGCAGACGCAGAGCTTCTGCAGCTCCTGGCCGATCTCGGGCATGTCCTTGGAGGCGCCGATGTTGGCGTTGACCTTGGTGGAAAGCCCCTTGCCGATGGCCATCACCTTCTCGAAGTCGTGGTGGTTGTTCCTGGGCAGGCAGATGGTGCCCTCGGCGATGCCGGCGATCAGGGCCTCGACGCTGATCCCCTCGCGGGCAGCGCATTCCTGGAACAGGGGGGTCACGGTGCCCTTGAGGGCGTCTTCACGGATGCTCATGCGGGAACTCCTCAGCGCCGGTGATTGTTCTCAACCCGGTGCGGTTGCGGCAAAAATTGAATCTGGTTTTCCGAAGAGAGGCACTCTACCAGCGCCTGCCGTTGGCGTCAATGCAAAAGAGGGAAGGG
>JBFLYY010000358.1:0-2201 GCA_040756495.1 Thermodesulfobacteriota bacterium
CGAAAAAGTGGCGACCGTGATGGGTGTTGCCTGTATCTTCCCGGAATAATTTCGTTAAAATTATTTTTCCGCGGTCCGGCATGTTTTTTGATTGGGAGCAGGGCATGGACGCAGCGGCGGGATGCCGCTGCGAGGAGGAGGCCCCGCACTCGGAATGCAGGGGCGGTTGCCGATCAGGCGGAATGAATTTTTCGAGGAAAAAGGAGAAGCATCATGTTTGGAAAGAAGTATGTGCGGGGAATCGTGCTCGGTCTGGCCGGGCTGGGAATGGTGGCAAGTACGGCCGTGGCCGAGGAGGCCAAGCCCACCGCGGATCTGACCGTGAGCGCCTTGAGCCAGTATGTCTGGCGCGGTTTTGCTTACAGCAAGGACAGCATCGTGCTGCAGCCCTCCATGACCGTGGGCTACAAAGGGTTTTCCGCGAACGTCTGGGGCAACCTGGATACCGATCGCTGGGAAGGTACCGATGTGGGTACCGACAACTGGACCGAGACCGACCTGACCCTGTCCTATAGCTGGACCATGGGGCCGGCGAGTCTGTCGGCCGGCTATATTTACTATGCCTTGGACCCCTACGTCAGCACCTCCGATACTCAGGAGCTGTTCTTGAGCGCTACCTTGAACACTCTGTTGAGCCCGACTCTCAAGGTGTATCGTGACATCGACCATTTTGCCGGCTGGTACGCCACCTTGGGTGTCTCCCACTCGCTGCCGATCAAGGGCGATATCGCTTTGACCCTGGGGGCCCAGGCAAGCTATCTGGCGGCGGACGAGGCGAGTTCCTATGCCGACCCGGATGACGCCACCGACGAGTACAACAATTTCCACGATGGCCTGCTCTCGGCCTCGGTGAAGATCCCGGTGAACCAGTATGTCTCGGTCACCCCGCAGGTCTACTACTCCTTCCCGTTGAGCAGCGATGCGGAGGATCTGTTGAAGGCGACCAATGCCACCAATGCAGGGATCGGCCGGGCGGACGATAACTTTGTTTACGGCGGCGTGGCGGTGAGCCTGGCGTTTTAATCCCTCTCCTCTCCCATCTCTCCCTGGGGCCCCTCTGTCCGTTCTTCTTCCCTGCGGACAGAGGGGTTTTTCTTGACGCCTCCGACGGGGTGCGCTTCAATGACGGGGGAGAGTGCGCATGGGGAAACAGGGATGGCGATGGCTGGTGATGTTCTGTTGCGGGTTGCTGCTGCCGACGACGGCCGGGGCAGGAACCCTTACCGTGGCGGCGGACAGCAGTTTCGCCCTGCCGCTCAAGGAGCTGGCCACCCGGTTCGAACGGGAACAGGGGATCAGGGTGGCGATGGTGGTTGAGGCGGGTAACGCCCTTGCCGCGCGGATCGCCAAACGCGGCGGGTACGACCTTTTCCTTGCCGCCGATGTGGCAGGGCCTGCCAGGCTCCGGAAGTCGGGGCTGTGCGAAGAGCCTTTCCCCTACGCCACCGGCGAGCTGGTGCTCTGGATCTCCCAGGATCTGGAGCCGGCCACCGACTGGCAGGCGGCCCTGCGGGTCCATGGCCGTGAGCGGCTCGCCATCGCCAATCCGAGCAATGCGTCGTGTGGTCTGGCGGCGCGTGAGGCCCTGGTCAAGGCCGGGGTGTGGGAATGGGTGGCCAGCCGCGTCGTCTATGCGCAGAACGCGGGCCAGGCCTTTCAGTTTGCCTATCAGGGCAGCGCGGGGCTCGCCCTGGTTCCCCTCTCTTACGCTTTGTCCGAAAAAGGGCGGGAGGGGGTCCACTATGCGGTGCCCGAGGCAGCGCCGCTTGCGCAGCACGGCTGCGTGGTCCGGCGAAGCAAGAAGAAAGGGCTGGCCGAACGGTTCCGCCAATTTCTTGCCGGCGAGGCAGGCCGGGCGGTTCTGGAACGATACGGCTACGGTCTGTAACGTTTCCTTTTTCTTCCCCGTGGAGCACTCCATTAGAGGAGGTGCAGGAATGAAGCACAACATCTATGCCCTGCTCGATCAGCACGGGCCTTTCCGTACCCGGAGCCATCCGCTGGCGCGGCGGATCTTTTCGCCGGAGGCCCGGGAGTGGCTTGCCGAACTCGGGAAGAGCGGCCTGGTCACCAAGTACCGGGTGACCCGCAATCAGGTCTTCGAGTTGTTGGCGGTGCGCTCCTACGCCGAGGCGCAGGCCCTGTTGAAAGATCCGGCGGCCAAGGCCACCGTAGAGCGGCGGGCCTATGCGCTCTTGGGC
>JBFLYY010000359.1:0-27488 GCA_040756495.1 Thermodesulfobacteriota bacterium
TGACAATGGCAGCGGAAAAGATCGCGATACTTTTTCCCGGCCAGGGCTCGCAGTACGTGGGCATGGCCAAGGAGTTTCTTGCGGAGAGCGCTTCGGCGCGGGATCTCATGACCATGGCGGAGCGGGTGAGCAACATGCCCCTTGGCCGCCTCTGCCTTGAAGGCCCCATGGAGGAACTGACCCGCACCCTCTACCTCCAGCCGGCCATGACCGTGGTGAACCTCATCTGCTGGCAGGCGATGCAGAAGGCCGGGGTGAAGGCGGACTTCTTCGCCGGCCACAGCCTGGGCGAATACGCGGCCCTGTGCGCCGCGGGTGTCTTGACTCCGGAGGAGACCCTCACCCTCGTCACCGAGCGCGGCCGGCTCATGGAGCGGGAGGCTGGTGCCAATCCCGGCGGGATGCACGCGGTGGTCAAGCTCGACATCGACACCGTGCGCGGCATCGTCACCACGGCCCAGGCCAAGGGGGCCTTGACGCTCGCCAACCACAACTCCGCCGAGCAGATCGTCATTTCCGGCGAGAGCGCGGCCCTCGATGCCGCGGCCGAGCTGGTCAAGGAGAAGGGGGGCAAGTCGATTCCGCTCAAGGTGAGCGGCGCCTGGCACAGCGACCTCATCAGGGGCGCGGTGCCTGATTTCGAGAAGGCCCTGGCCAGGGTGGACGTGAAAAGCCCGCACACCCCGCTGCTCTTCAATGTGACCGCGGCAGCGGAGACCGACCCGGCAACGATCCGGGCCACCATGGCCCGCCAGATCGCGGCCACGGTGCGCTGGTACGAGATCATCCAGCAGTTCATGGCCGCCGAGGTGCGGCTCTTCATCGAGGTGGGGCCCAAGACCGTGCTCACCGGTCTCATCAAGAAGATCATCCCGGCGGACTACCCGCACAAGGCCCTCCAGGTGGATAGCCCGGAGACTTTGGCCCAGTGTCTCGCCGAGCTGTAAGCGCCTCGTCCGGCGACATTGGGGCTTGACAAGCACCGGGCGACCAAGTATCTTTGTCCGTTTTCCGGCCAGGATGGCCTGGGTAGTGGTGCGCATGGATTCCCCCTCGGCGGGGTGATTTGATAAAACGTATTGGAATTACACGGTCTTTGGCATGTTTGATACCCTTTCCGACCGGTTACAGGACGTCTTCAAGAAGCTCCGCGGCCACGGCACGCTGAGCGAGGAGAATATCCAGGAGGCGCTCCGCGAGGTGCGGCTCGCCCTTCTTGAGGCGGACGTCAACTTCAAGGTCGTCAAGGAGTTCGTCGCCGCGGTCAGCGAAAAGGCGGTGGGCCAGGAGGTCTTGAAAAGCCTCGCTCCCGGCCAGCAGGTCGTCAAGGTGGTACACGAGCAGCTCGTGGAACTGCTCGGCGGCGAGAGCGTCGGCCTCAACCTGAGCGGCCGCCAGCCCGTGGTTCTCATGATGGTCGGCCTCCAGGGTTCGGGCAAGACCACCTCGGCGGGCAAGCTCGCCCACATGCTCAAGGCCAAGGGCCGCAGGCCCTACCTGGTGCCGGCCGACGTCTATCGCCCGGCGGCCATCGAGCAGTTGCGGGTGCTTGGCGAGAAGCTGGCCGTGCCGGTCCACCCCTCGCGGGCGGAGCAGAACCCGGTGGAGATCTGCCAGCAGGCCTTCCATGCCGCCCAGCAGAGCGGCTGCGACACGGTGATCATCGACACCGCAGGCCGCCTCCACGTGGACGAACCGCTGATGGAGGAGTTGCGCCGCATTAAAGATGCGGTGCAGCCGGCCGAGATCCTCTTCGTGGCCGATGCCATGACCGGCCAGGACGCGGTGACCGTGGCGGACAAGTTCAATCAGGACTTGGCCATAAACGGCGTGATCCTGACCAAGCTCGATGGCGATGCCCGCGGCGGCGCGGCCCTCTCCATCAAGAAGGTGACCGCCCGGCCCATCAAGTTCGTGGGCATGGGCGAGGGGCTCGACGCCCTGGAGCCCTTCCACCCGGATCGCATGGCCTCGCGCATCCTGGGCATGGGCGACGTCCTCACCCTGATCGAAAAGGCGCAGGCCGCCGTCGATCAGGACAAGGCCGAGCAGCTGGCCAGGAAGATCAAAAAGGAAGGGTTCGATCTCGAGGACTTCCGCGACCAGCTGCAGCAGATCAAGAAGCTGGGCAGCCTGGAGCAGATCATGGGCATGATCCCGGGCATGAACCGCTTCAAGCAGTTGCAGAACCTGCCCAAGCCCGACGAGCGGGAACTGGTGAAGGTGGAGGCGATCATCAACTCCATGACCGCCAAGGAGCGGCGCAACCACGAGATCATCAACGCCAGCCGCCGCCAGCGCATTGCCAAGGGGAGCGGCACCGACGTCCAGGACGTCAACAAGGTGATCAAGAGCTACACCGAGATGCTGAAGATGATGAAGAAGTTCGGTGGCAAGGCGGGCCTGGGCAACATCGGCGGCAGCAAGAAGAAAGTCAAGCGGCCCAAGGGGCTGTTTCGCTAGCGTGTGTTTTGTCCGACAACCGTTGGCCCGCAAGAAAGCGCGGCCGACATCCAAGTGAAGTAGGAGGAGTTTCGCAAATGGCGGTACGTATCCGTTTGACCCGTCTGGGCAAGAAGAAGAAGCCGTTTTACCGCATCGTGGTTGCCGACTCGGAGGCCAAGCGCGATGGCCGTTTTCTCGAGGTGGTCGGTACCTATGACCCGAACCAGAACCCCGCCGCGGTAAGCCTGAAGAACGACCGCGTGCAGGAATGGCTGGCCAAGGGTGCCACCCCGAGCGACACCGTGAAGAGCCTGCTGGCCAAGGGCGCAGCCGCCGCGGAATAACCGGCGATGAAGGAACTGATCAAGGTTGTCGCAACCCAGCTGGTGGATGCGCCTGACGCGGTCATGGTGAACGAGACCGAGCAGGAGGACACCGTTGTGCTGGAACTGCGGGTGGCCAAGGAAGACCTTGGCAAGGTGATCGGCAAGCAGGGCCGCACGGCGCGCGCCATGCGGGCCGTATTGACCGCCGCGGCCTCCAAGCAGAACAAGAAGGCCCGGCTCGAGATTCTGGAGTAGTTGTTGCTGCTCGTCAATCTCGGGCCACGGCGCGGTGCCGACCAGGTGCTGATCGGCACGGTGGTGAAGCCGCACGGCATCCGCGGGGAGATCAAAGTCCTTCCCGCAGGCAGCCGGGCGGAAGAACTGCCCAGGTTCCGGGCCGTGACCCTGGCCGATCCGGCGCGCGGTACGGCGAAGTTGTTTGACATAGAGAGGATTTCGAGCCACGAGCGGCAGATTCTCCTCCGCCTGAAAGGGCTGGCCGACCGCGACGCTGCCGAGGCGCTGCGCGGCTGGGAAGTGCGGGTGGCGCTCTGTGAGATGCCGCCGCTCTCTGCCGATGCCATGTACTGGCACGAGCTGGAAGGCGTGGCGGTGATGACCGCCGAGGGCCGCAGGGTCGGGACGGCGCACGGCCTCATGCACAACGGCGCCCAGGAGGTGCTGGTGGTGCGGGGCGATTACGGCCGCGAATACCTCGTTCCGGTGGTCGAGGAGTTTCTCTCCCACCGCGCGGCCGACGGCAGCCTGGTGATTGCGCCGCCGCCGGGGCTGCTTGAATTGAACGAATAGGGCCGAGCGTTTTCGGTGGAGTGAGGCAGATGCGTTTCGATATCCTCACCATCTTTCCGGACCTGCTCGCCTCGCCGCTCACCGAGGGGATCATCCGGCGGGCGGTCCAGGATGGCAAGGTAGCGATCACCATCCACAACATCCGTGACTTTGCCACGGACAAGCACGCCATGACCGACGACCGCCCCTTTGGCGGCGGGGAAGGCATGGTGATGAAGCCAGATCCCTTGGCCGCCGCCGTGCACCATGTACGCAATGAGGCGCCGGGCGGCAAGGTGGTGCTGCTCACCCCCCAGGGCCGCACCTACGATCAGAAGCTGGCCCACGAGCTGGCTGGCGAGCCGCATCTCATCCTGGTCTGCGGCCGCTACGAAGGGGTGGACGAACGATTCCGGGACCACTATGTGGATCTCGAGGTCTCCATCGGTGACTATATCCTCACCGGTGGGGAACTGGCGGCCCTGGTGCTGGTGGATTCCATCACCCGGCTGCTGCCCGGGGTGCTGGGCTGTGCCGACTCGGCCGCCAACGACACCTTCAGCCGCGGCGGCCTCAAATATCCGCAGTACACCAGGCCGCGGGAGTTCGAAGGGAGCGAGGTGCCGGAGGTGCTCTGCTCCGGCGACCATGCCGCGGTGGGCGAGTGGCGTTTTTTGGCCGCCATCCGCCAGACCCTGGCCCGGCGGCCGGAACTGCTGGCCGCCATGACTCTCAGCCGCCAGGAAGAGAAGCTGCTTAAAAGGCAGGGACTCCTTGAGGCGGTGCGGGCGTGGCAGAAGGGCGAGGGGAAATGATCCCGCTGGGCGCGCAGGTGGAGCTGGCCCTGGTGCATTACCCGGTGGCCAACAAGAATGGCGAAACCATCGGCTCGGCGGTCACCAACCTGGATATCCACGATATCGCCAGGGCGGGACGCACCTTCGGGATCGCGAAGTATCACATCGTCACCCCCTACGAGGATCAGCAGCAGTTGGTGGCTGCAATCCTCGACCACTGGCTGACCGGGAGGGGGAGTGTCTATAACGGGAAACGCAAGGCCGCCCTCTCCCTGGTGAGGGTCTGTGCGAGTCTTGACGAACTCTATGGCCAGAGCGAGGCCGAGTGGGGCAGGCGCCCCACGATCCTCGCCACCTGTGCCCGGCCGCAGACGAATACCGTGGGGTATGAGGCGGTGCGGCAGCGGCTGGCAACGGGCGAGCGGTTTTTGCTCCTCTTTGGCACCGGCTGGGGGCTGACCCAGGAGGTGATGGCCACGGTGGATGCAACGCTGCCGCCGATTAGCGGGGCAACGGCGTATAATCACCTGTCGGTGCGGGCGGCTGCGGCCATCGTGCTCGACAGATTGCTGGGAAACAGAGAAACAGAGGATTCGGGGGAGATCCGTTGATCCCTCCTGGAAAGTCCTAAGAAGCGAAAAGAGGAAGAGCATGAACATTATCGAGATGATTGAGCAGGAGAGCATGCGGCAGGACGTGCCCGATTTCCGTCCGGGCGACACGGTGAAGGTGCACATCCGCATCATCGAGGGCAACAAGGAGCGGGTGCAGGTGTACGAAGGCGTGGTTACCCGCCAGCATCGCGGCACCATGGGCGCCTCGGTCACCGTCCGCAAGATCTCCCACGGCGTTGGCGTCGAGAAGACCTTCTGCATCCACAACCCGCGCCTGGAGAAGATCGAGGTGGTGACCCGCGGTCGGGTACGCCGCTCCAAGCTCTACTACCTGCGCGACCTGCGCGGCAAGGCAGCGCGCATCAAGGACAAGGACATCAACTAGGCACTCCTTTCCGAAGGGAGGTGGCGAGGCTGCCTCTCTTCGTGGGTGGGAACCTTGCCGCGCCCGAAACGACTGTGGCCTGAAGCCTCCGCGCCGGACCGTTTTGCCTTGGAACGGTCGCTGCGGGCTCAGGGCTATGGGGCGATCGCCGGCACGGATGAGGCAGGCCGCGGACCACTGGCAGGACCGGTGGTGGCGGCCTGTGTCATTTTGCCGGCCGACTGCGACCCCCAGCGCTACCGGGATTCCAAGCAGTTGAGCCATGGGCGCCGGGTCGAACTCGCCGAGGAACTGCTGGCGAGCAAGGCCCTCATCGGCGTCGGCGTGGTGGCTGCGGCCGAGATCGACCGGCTCAACATCCTTCAGGCCTCGCTTTTCGCCATGCGGCTGGCGGTGGAGAATCTGCCCGCTGCCCCTGATTTTCTTTTGGTGGACGGCAAGCAGACCGTGCCTGTGGCCCTCCCCCAACAGGCGGTGGTCAAGGGCGACAGCCTGAGCGCCTCCATCGCCGCGGCCTCCATCATCGCCAAGGTCCGGCGTGACGCCCTGATGGACGCCCTCCACCTGGAGTATCCCCAGTACCAATTCCACTGCCACAAGGGCTACGGTACCGCCGATCATTGCCGTCTTCTGCGTGAGCATGGCCCTTGCCCCGAACATCGCCGCAGCTTTCGGCCGGTGCGGGAGGCGTTGGCTGCGGGGGAGGGGGGCGAATGAGCGACCCGACCAAGGAACTGGGCCGGGAGGGGGAACGGTTGGCCGCCGAGTATCTTGCGCGGGCCGGCTATGTTATTCTCGCCCGCAATTACCGGGCGCGCAGCGGCGAGCTTGACCTGATCGCCAAAGAGGGCGATACTCTGGTCTTTGTCGAGGTGAAAACCAGGCGTGCCGGTGCCGCCGTCGGCCCTTTCGAGGCGGTTACCAGGGCCAAGCGCCGGCAGATGGCCAGGGTGGCCCTCGACTATCTGACCCGTTCCGGCGAAGGCGAGCAGCCGGCCCGTTTCGACGTGGTGGCCGTCACCTTCGGCAAGGGCGAACCGTTTGTTGAACTCATGAAAAATGCCTTTGGACTCGATGAGGGTTGAAATGGATCACGCCGGCACGCCATCGCGCATCATCGGCATCACCATGGGCTGCCCGGTGGGCATCGGCCCGGAAATCATCCTCCGCTTCCTGGCCGCCCGGCCGTCCCTGGCCTTCATGCCGGTGGTCTTGGGCGATCTCGGGGTGCTGCAGCGCACTGCCCAGGCCCTCGGCCTGACCATGCCGGTGGTGGCGTGGCAGCCCGGCCAGCCGTTGCAAGCCGAGGCGATCAATGTCCATGCCCTCTCCGACCTTGGCCCGGCCCTGCGCTGGGGCCAACCCGATGCGGAAACCGGCCGCGCCATGGCCCGCTCCATCGAGGAGGCGGTACGCCTCATTGAAGGTGGCGAACTCGCGGCCATGGTCACCTGTCCCATCACCAAGGCGGCACTCAGGATGGCGGGCTATGCCTACCCCGGCCATACCGAGATGCTCGCGGCTCTGTGCGGGGCCACGGACTATGCCATGATGATGGCCGGCGGCACCCTGCGGGTGACCCTGGTCACCATCCACCAGGCCCTGGTTCAGGCGGCAGCCACCTTGAACCAGGCCGAGGTGGAGCGGCTCGTCGCCATTACCCATCGCGCCCTGCGCGAGGATTTTGGCCTGGCCGCGCCGCGCATCGCGGTGGCAGGGCTCAACCCGCATGCCGGCGAGGGCGGCCTCTTCGGCCGCGAGGAGGAAGAGATCATCACCCCCGCGGTCCAGGCCGCCGCGGCGCGCGGCTGGCAGGTGAGCGGCCCGTTTCCGCCGGATACCGTCTTCTACCGGGCCAGCCAGGGCCATTTCGACGCGGTGGTCGCCATGTACCACGACCAGGGGCTCATCCCCTTCAAGCTTCTCCACTTCCGGGACGGGGTCAACGTCACCCTGGGACTGCCCATTGTCCGCACCTCGGTGGATCACGGTACGGCCTACGACATTGCCGGCAAGGGGGTGGCCGATCCGGCCAGCCTTGCCGCGGCCTACCACATGGCCGGGGAGATCGTCGCCAACCGACGCCGGTGCGGAGCACCGGGAGGGACGGCATGAGCACCTGCGCGCCGAAAGGGCGGCTCATCGCCTTCGAGGGGATCGACGGCACCGGCAAGAGCACCCAGATCCGCCTCCTGGCCGAGCGGTTGCGCGGCGAGGAGGTGCCGGTGCTGGCCACCCGCGAGCCCACCGATGGCCAGTATGGCCGCCGCATCCGCGAACTCTTCACCAACCGGGCGAGCGTGACCCCGGAGGAGGAACTGGCCCTTTTTGTCGCCGACCGCCGCGAACATGTCGAAGAGGTGATTGCGCCGGCCCTCGCGCGTGGTACAATAGTGCTCACCGACCGCTACTATTTCTCCACCGCCGCCTACCAGGGCGCCCGGGGGCAGGATCCGCAGCGGATCATCGCGGAGAACGAGGCCTTTGCCCCGGTGCCGGATCTGGTGCTGCTGCTTGCCGCCGCCCCTGCCGTCGGGGTCCATCGGGTCCAGCATTCCCGCCAGGAGACGTTGAACGATTTCGAGCAGGAGCAGGGATTGGCCAGGGTGGCCGCCATCTTCGACCACTTCCGCCAGCCCTTCATCCGCCGGATCGATGGCGCCCGGTCCATCGAGGAGGTGCAGGCGGCGGTCTGGGCGGCGGTGGCGCCGCTCCTGCGGGGGAAAGAATGCGGCGCGGGCCGGGAATGATGAGGTTGCCGATGCGGAACAAGCCATGGATGGTCATACTCCTGCTGGCGGGCATGCTCGCCGCTTGCGCGCCGTTGGCCGGCGAGTCCGGCCCTGGCGGCGCGGACCAGCGCGATCGGGCGGCTCTGTCCGACAAGGGTTGCGCCTATGCCCATTTCCTCTGGGGCAAGACCGCCGAAGCGAGTGGTCGGCCCGAGGAGGCGCTTTTCCATTTCGAGCAGGCCCTGGCCTGTGATCCAAAGGCCGACTACGTCATGCGCAATCTGGCCATGGCGCTGATCCGCACCAACAAGCGGCAGCAGGCCATCGGCTGGATCAACCGGATTCTCGAGAACGATCCCGCCGACGTCGGGGCCCAGTCGCTGCTGGCCAACCTCTATGTCTCGGTCGGAGAAACCGCCCAGGCGGAGGCGGCCTACCGGGCGATCCTGGCCCGTGACCCCCAGAACCAGAACGTCATGCTGATGCTCGGTTCGCTCTACGCGAGCAATCACCAGTACGACAAGGCGCTGGCCCAGCTGGAGGCGCTGGTCCGCCTGGCGCCAGACTCCTATGCCGGCTACTACTACCTGGCCAAGCTGTACCGGGAGATGCGCCTGGGCCAGAAGGCCTACGCTGCCTACGCCAAGGCCCTTTCCCTGAATTGGTCGGTCTCCTTGGCTTACGAGGCGGCGGATTTCTACGAATCGCTGTCGCGTCATGCCGAAAGCGCCAAGCTCTACCGCCGCATCCTCGAAGAAGACCCCGGCGACGAACGCGCCCGCGGGTTGCTCGCCAACAGCTATCTCCTGCAGAACAAGACCGATGCGGCGCTGGCGGAACTGCATGAACTCCGCAACACCAGCAGCGAACCGGTGCGGGTCGATCTGACCATCGGCCGCGTGCTTCTGGAGGCGCGGCGCTACGACGCGGCCATCAGCCACCTGCGCAAGGCCCTGGCCGACGACCCCGGCCAGGCCAGTATCCGCTCCCTCCTGGTGTTGGCCTATTACCAGAAGGGCGACAAGGCCAGGGCCCGCAAGATGCTGACCGAGGTGCGGCCCGGGATGCCGGGCTACGAGGAGGCGGTGCTGATGCTGGCGCGCCTCGCCCACGACGAAAAGGACTGGGCCGGGTCCGAGAAGGTGCTGCGGCGGGCGATCGCCGAGGCCGTTGGCGAACGGAAGATCGTCTTTTACGTGGCCCTGGCGTCCCTCTATCGGGACCGGGGGGCGGTGGCCAAGGGGAGCGCGGTCTTCGAGGAGGCCCTCCGGGAGTTGCCGGACGAACCCAAGGTGCGCTTCGAGTACGGCCTCTTTCTGGAACGCGCCGGCGATACCGACGCGGCCCTGGTCAAGATGCGCGAGGTGCTGACCGCCGATCCCCACAACCCTTATGCCTTGAATTTCGTGGGCTATACCTGGGCCGACCGCGGCGAACGCCTCGACGAGGCCCGCGCCTTCATCGAGGAGGCGGTGGAGTTGCGGCCGGAGGATGGCTTCATCCGCGACAGTCTCGGCTGGGTCTACTATCGCCTGGGCGATTACGACCGGGCGGTGCGGGAACTCGAAAAGGCCGTGGAGCTGGCCGACGAGGATCCCACGATCTATGAGCACCTGGGCGATGCCTATCTCAAGCTGAACCGTCACACCGACGCGGCCAGCGCCTACGAGCGGGCCGAAGAGCTTTACGACGAAGCCGGGAAGCAGGAGGCGGTCCGCCGTAAGCGGAGGGCGTTGCCGGTACCATGAAGGCCTGGTTGCGGAACGTTCCGGCCACCCTGCTGGTGGCCGGTTTTTTTTTGGTGCTGACCGGTTGCGCCGCCAGGGGGCCTGTGGTGCCGGCCCTTGGCGCCGACGAGGAACAGCGGGTGCGGCAGGAGGCCGCGGCCCTCTTGCTGCCGGCCGAGGCCTGCGGCAAGTGCCTCGACGTGGAGGCGCAGGTGGTGGTGCAGTCCCTCTGGCAGTCCGGCACCCTGAACGGCTATCTGCTGGCCAGGGCGCCGGGGGCGTTCAAATTCGTCGGCCTTTCTCCCCTCGGGCAACCGCTGCTCGTCCTGGCCACCGATGGCACCTCCTTCCGTTTCGTCTCGGTGGCGGCCGCCACGGTCTATGAGGGAACCACCGCAGGGGCCGCCTTCCGCAGGCATGCCCCGGTCGGCATGAACCCGCAAGACGCCGTCTTCTGGCTCGTTGGCCGGCTGCCCCGCGACAGCCGGATCGGCGCGGTGGAGCGCGACGAGGCCGGCGGCTACTGGCTCACGCTGGCGAACGGGGCAGAGGGCTCCCACCGGGTGCTGTTCGATCCGGACCAGGGCGTTGCCCGCCGGGCGGTGTTGCTCGATCCGGCCGGGCAACCGCGCTTTGAGGTGCGGTACGACGACTACCAACCGGTGGCTGCCATGGGCGGCGGCGAAGGGTGCCGCCTGCCCGGCACAGTCACCATCAATTCGAGTCAGCAGCGCGGGGCGGAGATGACCGTGCGCTTCAGCAACTGGCTGCTGGGCGTGGCTTGCAGCGATACGGATTTCACGGTGCCGGTGCCGCCCGGTTTTGTCATGGAGAATGTCGAGTGAATTTGGATAGGGTGCTGGCGCAGGTCAACAAGCCGAGCCGTTACTGCGGCAACGAGTTCAATGTGGTCAAAAAAGAGTGGGAGAAGGCGGCCCTGCGTGTGGCGCTCGCCTTCCCCGACCTCTACGAGATCGGCATGTCCCACCAGGGCTTGCAGATTCTCTACCACCTGGTGAACCGGCAGCCGGAGTGGCTCGCCGAGCGGGTCTATGCGCCGGATCTCGACCTGGAGCGGGTGCTGCGCGAGGAGGGGCTGCCGCTCTTTTCGCTCGAATCGCGACGGCCGCTCGCCGAGTTCGATCTCCTCGGCATCACCCTGCCCTATGAACTCTGCTACACCAATATCCTGACCATCCTCGCTCTTGCCGGTCTGCCCTTCCGGGCCGTTGCGCGCGACGGGCGCTTTCCGCTGGTGATCGGCGGCGGCCCCTGCGCCTTCCATCCGGAGCCGGTGGCTGATTTCTTCGACGCCATTCTGCTCGGCGACGGCGAGGAGGCCATTGGCGAGATCTGCGCCTGCGTGGCCCAGGCCAAGCGGGAAGGAGTTGGCCGGGAAGAGGTGCTCGTGCGGCTGGCCGCCATTTCCGGCCTCTATGTGCCGCGCTTTTTTGCACCCCGTTACGACGACTCCGGGGCCTTTGCCGGGATCACCCCCCTGCGGCCCGACTACGCCAGGGTGCGGCGCCGCATCCTGCCGGCTCTCGACATGGTGCCGGCGGCCGAGGCGCCCCTGGTGCCCACCACCCGCATCGTCCACGACCGGCTCGGGGTGGAGATCGCCCGAGGCTGCACCCGCGGCTGCCGTTTCTGCCAGGCCGGCATCATCTACCGGCCGGTGCGGGAGCGCGCCCCGGAGCAGGTGCTCGCCCTGGCCCGGCAGGGCATCGAGGCCACGGGCTTCGAGGAGATGGCGCTTCTTTCCCTCTCCACCGGCGACTACGCCTGTCTGGGCGACCTTCTGGTCCGCCTCATGGACAGCCTCACCCCGGAACGGGTCTCGGTCTCCATGCCCTCCATGCGGGTGGGCACCCTCACTCCGGCGATCATGGAGCAGATCCGGCGGGTGCGCAAGACCGGCTTCACCCTGGCGCCCGAGGCCGGCACCGACCGCCTGCGCCAGGTAATCAACAAGGGGATCACCGAGGAGGATCTGCTCGCCACCACGGGTGCCGCCTTCCGCCTCGGCTGGAAGCTGATCAAGCTCTACTTCATGTGCGGCCTGCCCACCGAGACGGAGGAGGACATCGCCGCCATCCCTGAGCTGGCCTGGAAGGTGCTGCGCACCAGTCCCGGCGGCGGCCGCCAGGTGACGGTGAGCGCCGCGGTCTTCGTGCCCAAGCCCCACACCCCCTTCGAGCGCGAGCCGCAGCTCGGGATCGAGGAGGGGCTCGCGCGGCTCCACCGGATGCGCGACCGGCTCAAGGGCCGCTCCTTCTCCTTCAAGTGGCACGACCCGCGCCAGAGTTATCTCGAAGGGGTGCTCTGCCGGGGCGACCGCCGCCTGGCCGCGGTGGTTGAGGCGGCGTGGCGCAGCGGGGCGCGGCTCGATGCCTGGTCCGATTTCCTCGATCTCAATCTCTGGCGCCAGGCCGCAACCGAGGCCGGCCTCGATCTGGACCACTACCTCGCCCGGCGGGCGCCGGAGGCGCCCCTGCCCTGGGACCACCTCGATGTCGGGGTGGGGCCGGAATTCTTTGCCAACGAGCTGGCCAAGGCCCACAAGGGCGAATACACCCCGGACTGCCGGGTCCATGGCTGCCAGGGCTGCGGCCTCTGCGACTTCAAGAGGGTGAAGCCGGTGGTCCATCGGGAGATGGCGGAAACAGAGGCGCCAGCGGTTGCCACGCCGATCCGGGGAGCGGCCGGCGAGGGAGAGGGGCAGCCGGCGAAATTCGTCTATCGCCTCGATTATGCCCGCCGGGGCGAAGCGCGCCTCTTGAGCCATCTCGAACTCATCCAGGTGATCTTCCGCGCCTTCCGGCGGGCACACCTCTCGCTTCTTTACTCCCAAGGCTTCAACCCGACGCCCAAGGTCTCCTTCGGCCCGGCTCTGCCGCTCGGGACCGAGAGTCTGGCCGAATATCTCTTTATCGAGCTGGCTGAACCGCTCGGCAACCTTGTTGCCTGGCAGGCCAGGCTCAATCAGGAACTGCCGGCCGGGATCACGGTGGAAGGACTGGCCCCGGCCACCGGCGAGCAGCCGCAACGGCTGCTTCAGGGCTACGAGATCACCCTGCCGACCCCGCCGGACGCGGCATCATTTGGCCGGTTGCTCAACAGCGAACAATTTGTTATGACTGTGCAGCGCAAGGGCAAGGATCGCGCCATCGACGTGCGGCCCCAGGTGCATTCCCTGGCGTTGCGGCCCGACGGGGTGGTGGAGCTGGCCCTGTGGAGCGAAACCGGCCGGGCCGCGGTCAAGCCCATGGAACTGGTGCGGGAACTCGTGCAACTGCCGTTGCGGGAACTCCATGGCAGCCGGGTCGTCAAGGTCTGGAGCCGGGAGGAGAAATAACCGGCCTCAGGCCGCGATTCGCGGGGGTGGGCAGGCGTCAGGAGCGTCAGGCAGCGCGGGAGAGGGTTCCGCGTTTCCATAAGTTGCGGAAGCCATGGCAGGCTTGTGCACATTCTGGTGAGGGGGAGTCATGGCAACCGAATTGTTGATCAATGCCACGCCGTACGAGATCCGCATCGCCCTGGTCGAGCACGGCAACCTGGTGGAGTTCTATCTCGAACACCCCACGGAAAAGGGCCTCATCGGCAACATCTACCGCGGCCGGGTGGTGCGGGTGCTGCCGGGCATGCAGGCCGCCTTTGTCGATATCGGCCTCGAGCGCACCGGCTTTCTCTATGTGGACGACGTCTACATCAATACCGCCGACTTCGAGAAAAGGCTCGCCAAGTGCGACCGCCAGGAGGATGGCGATTCCAACGGCTGCTGCGGCGAGGCGCCGGAATCCCTCTGCCGTCGGACGCCGGGATTGAACATCGAGGATCTGCTCCACGAAGGGCAGGATCTCCTGGTGCAGGTCTGCAAGGAGCCCATCGGCACCAAGGGGGCGCGGCTCACCTGCCACATCACCCTGCCGTGCCGCAACCTCGTCTTCATGCCGATGACCGACCACATCGGCATCTCAAGGAAGATCGAGAACGAGGAGGTGCGCCAGCAGCTGCGCAAGGATATCGAGAACCTGCGGCCGGCGGGCACCGGCTTCATCGTCCGCACCGTGGCGGAAAACGCCACCAACGAGGATCTGGAGGCGGACATGGAATTCCTCCTCCACACCTGGGGCGAGGTGCAGGATCTGGCCGCCAAGGCCCCGGTGCCGAGCCTGGTGTACGAGGATCTCGACATCACCCTGCGGGTGGTGCGCGACGTCTTCTCGCCGGAGGTGGACCGGGTGGTGGTGGACGACCGCAAGACCTACGACCGGGTGCTGCGCTTCGTCGAGACCTTTGCCCCGCGCCTCAGGGGCCGGGTTTTCCTGGCCGAGCAGGAGGCCCCGCTCTTCGACGCCTACGGCATCGAGATGGAGGTGAACCGGGCGCTCGACAAGAAGATCTGGCTCCGCTGCGGCGGCTACATCATCATCGAGACCACCGAGGCGCTCACCGTGGTCGATGTGAACACCGGCCGCTACGTGGGCAAGAGCGGGCTTGAGGAGACGATCTTCAAGACCAACATGGAGGCGGTCAAGGAGATCGCCTACCAGCTGCGGCTCCGCAACATCGGCGGCATCATCATCGTCGATTTCATCGACATGGAGGAGGAGCGCCACCGGGAGGAACTGGGCAATGCCCTGAAGGAGGCGGTGCGCAAGGACAAGAGCCGGGTCAACATCCTCAAGGTCTCGGAATTCGGCCTGGTGCAGATGACCAGGAAGCGCAACCGCGAGGATCTGCGCCACATGATGTGCGAGCCCTGCCTCTACTGCCACGGCGAGGGCATGCTCAAGTCGGCCCGCACCGTCTGCTACGAGATCTTCCGCAAGATCGAGCGCGACGCCAGGAAGGCCACCGCCACCAACGTCACCCTTCAGGTCCATCCCAAGGTGGCGGCGCTGATGCTCAAGGAGGAGGCCGCCACCATCGACTACCTCCAGCACCGCACCGGCCGGCAGCTCAATATCCTGCCGGTCAAGGATCTCCACCTGGAGAAATACGACATTATCTGGGAGCAGTAACCGGGTTCACCGGGGGTAGCCGCCGGCCGGCTGCCGACAATTGCCCTTGACAAACCCGTGGTTTGTGGTATCAATGACTGTTTCACGCGCCGGGCGATGGAATGGCCCCGGCGCGGCTGTGGTTTGGAAAATCTGGTGTTCATGAGGCGGTCGCCCCTCCGGGCGACGGCAGGAACGAGACGGTATCGGAGGAAGATATGTACGCAATTATTCGCACCGGCGGAAAGCAGTATCAGGTGGCTCCGGGCGCGCGCGTGCGCGTGGAGAAACTGGCCGGCGAGATCGGCGCGACCGTGGAACTGACCGACGTGCTCCTGGTTGCCGACGGCGACAAGGTCACGGTGGGCCAGCCGATGGTGGCCGGCGCCAAGGTCACCGCCCGCATCGTCGAGCAGGACCGCGACAAGAAGGTGCTGGTCTTCAAGAAGAAGCGCCGCAAGGGCTATCGCCGCATGCAGGGCCATCGTCAGGCCTTCACCGGCCTCGAAGTACAGCAGATTTCCGCATAACTTTCTGATTATCAACCACATGAGGTGTTGCTGTGGCTCATAAAAAAGCAGGTGGCAGTTCCAGGAACGGTCGTGACAGTAACGGGCAGCGCCGTGGCGTGAAGCGCTTCGGCGGGCAGGAGGTGCGTGCCGGCAGCATCCTGGTGCGTCAGCTCGGCACCAAGATCCATCCCGGCAAGAACGTCGGCCTGGGCCGTGATTACACCCTCTTCGCCAAGGTCGACGGCGTGGTGGCCTTCGAGGAGTTCGGTCAGGACCGCAAGCGCGTCAGCGTTTACCCGGTAGCCGACGCCGAGTAACCCCTCCTTTTCTCCCCGGCTTCATCGGTGCCCCCGTGCGAGCGGGGGCGAGCCCCAGCAGGCGACCGCGATGGCGTTTATCGATGAGGCAAAATTTTTCGTCAAGGCCGGCGACGGCGGCAACGGCTGCGTCAGCTTCCGGCGCGAGAAGTTCGTGCCCAAGGGCGGACCGGACGGCGGTGACGGCGGCAACGGTGGTTCCGTCATCATCGAGGCCTCCGGCCGCCTCTCCTCACTCCTCGACTTCAAGTACCGCTCCCACTTCTTAGCCGACAACGGCGGCCATGGGCAGGGCAAGCGCATGCACGGCAAGAGCGGCGGCGACTGCATCCTCCGCGTGCCGCCCGGTTCGCTGATCAAGGACGTTGACAGCGGCGAGGTGCTGGCCGAGCTGCTTGCCGACGGCGACCGCTTTGTCGCGGCTCGCGGAGGCCAGGGCGGTCGGGGCAACGTCCACTTCGCCACCTCCCAGAACCGGGCGCCGCGCATCGCCACCAAGGGCAAACCCGGCGAGGAATGCTGGTACCGGATCGAGCTGAAACTGCTCGCCGATGTCGGCCTCATCGGTCTGCCCAATGCCGGCAAATCGACGCTTTTGACCAGGCTCTCCGCCGCCACCCCCAAGGTGGCCGATTACCCCTTCACCACGCTCACCCCCCAGCTCGGCGTCCTCCACTTCCCTGCCCAGCCCTCCTGCGTGGTCGCCGACATCCCCGGCCTCATCGAGGGGGCGCACGAGGGGGCGGGACTCGGCCACAAATTTCTCAAACATGTTGAAAGAACCCGGATTTTGTTGCACGTTGTTGATGGTTCCGCCCCGGACGACGAGCCGTGGCAGCAGTACCGGACCCTGGAGAACGAACTGGCCCGCTACAACGAGGAGTTGCTCGGCCGCCACCGGTTGGTGTTGCTGAACAAGATCGATCAGATCGAAGAGCGCAGCCGTGTTGCCGAGCTGGCTGCCCGCTTTGCCGAGGAAGGGGTGCGGACCGTCGCGATCTCGGCCCTCACCGGCGAGGGGATCGAGGAACTCAAGGAAACCATTGGCCAGTTGCTGGACGAGAACCCTGCATGAGCTATCAGGTCGATAAGGAACAGGGCCGCGAAGTGCGGCAGCGCTCTCTTGGCAAGGCCAGACGGGTGGTGGTCAAGGTGGGGAGCGCGGTGCTCACCACCAGCGAGGGATTGAACTACCCCGTGCTCGATGCCCTGGCCGCCCAGATTGCCGCCCTGCGGCAGGAGGGGCGCGAGGTGATTCTGGTCAGCTCCGGTGCCGTGGCCGCGGGGCGGCGCAAGCTCGGCCTCGGTACCCGCGCCATCAGCCTGCGCGAGAAGCAGGCCGCGGCCGCGGTGGGCCAATCGAGCCTGATGCGGGCCTACGAGAAGATTTTCGAGCAGCTCGGCCACAAGGTGGCCCAGGTGCTCCTCACCCACGATGCCCTCTCCCACCGCGACCGCTACCTGAACGTCCGCAACACCCTGCTCACCCTGCTGGAATGGGGGCTGGTGCCGATCATCAACGAGAACGACACCGTTTCCGTGGAGGAGTTGCGCTTCGGCGACAACGACACTTTGGGCGCCATGGTCACCAACCTCATCGAGGCCGACTTGCTCATCTGCCTCACCGACGTGGCCGGTCTTTTCACCGGCAACCCCTCGCTTGACCCGAAGGCCAGGCAGATCTACGTGGTGACCAGGGTGGGCCGCGAGGTGGAGGAGATGGCAGGCCAGGTGGTGAGCGGGGTGGGCACCGGCGGCATGCGGAGCAAGGTCAATGCCGCCAGGATGGTGGCGGCCCGCGGCGGCTGTTCGGTGGTGGCGCCGGGCCGCGAGCCCGAGGTTCTCACCCGCCTCATGGCTGGCGAGCCGCTGGGCACCCTCTTCCTCGGCCAGGAGACGAAGCTCGCCGGCCGCAAGCACTGGATCGCCTATACCCTGCGGCCCAAGGGCTATCTGGTTCTCGATCCCGGCGCCTGCCGTGCCATCGTCACGGGCGGCAAGAGCCTCTTGCCCTCGGGGGTGGTGGAGGTGCGCGGCAAATTCGGCATCGGCGACCCGGTCCATTGCCTCGACGCGGATGGTCGCGCCCTGGCCGCCGGCCTCGTCAACTACGACGCCGAGGCGGTACGGCAGATTCAGGGGTTGAAGACGAGCCAGATCGAAAAGGTTTTGGGCTTTCGGGACAGCGACGAGATCATTCACCGCGACAACCTGGTGATTTTGTAAAAGCAGGAGACAGGAGTCAGAAATCGGAGATTTTCCTGTCTCCGGCTCCTCAATTGTGGAGAACGCATTATGTCCATCGAGGAAACCATCAAGAATCTGGCCATCGAGGCGAAGGTGGCGGCGCGCCAGGTGGCGGGCCTCTCCACCACCGTGAAGAACCGGGTGCTTTGCAACATGGCCGCGGCGCTCATTGCCAGGAAGGCGCTGATCCAGGCGGAAAACGAGAAGGATCTGGCCGCCGGCCGGGCCAGGGGACTCTCCCCTGCCATGCTCGACCGTCTGGCCCTGACCGACAAGACCATCGACAGCATGGTCACCGGCCTCAAGGAGGTCGCGGCCCTGCCCGACCCGGTGGGAGAGGTCTCCGAGATGGTCCAGCGCCCGAGCGGCATCACCGTGGGCCGGATGCGAGTACCCCTTGGGGTGATCGCCATGATCTACGAATCGCGGCCCAACGTCACCGTCGATGCCGCGGCCCTCTGCCTCAAGGCGGGCAATGGCGTGGTGCTGCGGGGCGGCTCCGAGGCGATCCACTCCAACCTGGCGCTGGCCAAGGTGCTCCAGGAGGTGCTTTCGGCCGAGGGGGTGAACCCGGCCGCGGTGCAGGTGATCCCGGTCACCGATCGGGCGGCGATCACCGCCATGCTCCAGCTTGAGGAGCAGATCGACCTCGTCATCCCCCGCGGCGGCGAGGGGTTGATCCGCTTTGTCTCCGAGAATTCGCGGATTCCTGTGCTCAAGCATTATAAAGGCGTCTGCCATCTCTTTGTGGACGAGAGCGGCGACCTTGACATGGCGGTCAACATCGTCATGAACGGCAAGACCCAGCGGCCCGGCGTCTGCAACGCCCTGGAGACCCTGCTGGTCCATGAAAAAGCAGCCCCGGCCTTTTTGCCCATGGTCTGCGCGAAGCTCGTTGCGGCCAAGGTGGAGATCCGCGGCTGCGAACGGACCCGGGCCATCGTCCCTACGGTCACCCCGGCCCTGCCCACCGACTGGGGCATGGAGTTCCTCGACCTCATCCTGGCGGTGAAGGTGGTGGACGACCTGGACGCGGCCATGGAGCACATCGTCCGGTACGGCTCGCTCCATACCGAGGTGATCGTCACCAACAACTACGCCCATGCCCAGCGTTTTCTGCGCGAGGTGGACGCCTCGGCGGTGATGGTCAACGCCTCGACCCGCTTCAACGACGGCGGTCAGTTCGGCCTGGGCGCCGAAATCGGCATCAGCACCACCAAGCTCCATGCCTACGGCCCCATGGGGCTCAAGGAATTGACCACCAAGAAGTTCATCGTTTACGGCAGCGGGCAGGTGCGCGGCTAGGCCGGTCATGGAGCGACCCGCCTCGTTCGGCAGCCGTATCGGCATCCTCGGGGGCACCTTCGATCCGGTGCACCTGGGCCATCTGGCCGTGGCCGCGGCGGCACGGGACCATTTGCACCTCGATACGCTTCTCTTCATCCCGGCCGCCTCGCCGCCCCATAAGCTGCGGGCGCCGCTGGCGCCTTTTGCCGACCGTCTCGCCATGCTCCGCCTCGCCCTGGCCGGCAAGGATGGTTGTGCCATCTCCGAGATGGAGCGGGATCGGCCCGGCCCTTCCTACAGCATCGACACCTTGAAGGAACTGCGCCAGCAGCTGGGCGACGAAGTGCGCCTCTTCTTCTGCATCGGCATGGACGCCTTTGCCGAGATCACCTCCTGGAAGGAGTACGGCGAACTCTTCCGTTATGCCGACTTCGTGGTGGTGGAGCGGCCCGAGGCGGGCGGCATGGGGTTGGGAG
The DNA here is from genome assembly GCA_040756495.1 of Thermodesulfobacteriota bacterium. Classification (GTDB taxonomy): domain Bacteria; phylum Desulfobacterota; class Desulfobulbia; order Desulfobulbales; family Desulfurivibrionaceae; genus JAJZRJ01. Next base: position 19,661 of record JBFLYY010000359.1, read on the forward strand.
ACTTCATTGCCGCCGAGCTGCCCCGTTTCCGGCAGGTGGCTGAAGGGGCGTGGGCAGGGGAGGGGGTGCCGGGGGCTATCCACGCCTTGGCCATGGCCAGGGTGCCCGTCTCCTCGACCCAGGTGCGGGAACGCGTCCTGCGCGGCGAATCGCTCGTTGGTCTGGTGCCGGAAGCGGTTGCCGACTACATCGCCCGTCACGGACTTTATCAGGCATCTCGCTCCGTTCGGTAACCCCCTCCTCTCCGTCGTCCCGGTCGGTTGACGCGGGCGTTCCCGGTACGATAGACTCATTTCTAAGGGCCGGCATGGGGTCGGCGCCAGGATGTTGGCAAAGAGGCGTCTTGATGCGCGAACCGCAGGCGTTGGAACGACCCCTCCCAAGGCCGGGACGGTTGCGGCCGATTCCACTCTTTGTCGCGGTGGTGGGGATTTTTGTGGTGGCCGAGGCGCTGATTATGCTCCTGCTCAGCCGCCTCCCGTCCATGCCCATCCTTGCCGTCGGTCTCCTCGATGCGCTCCTGCTCGCCGTCATTGCCCTGCCGATTCTCTGGCTGGTTTTTCTCGTTCCTCTGCAACGCGAGGTGAGGCAGCGCCTTCAGCAGGAGCAGGAACTTATGGCGGAGAAGGCGTTTCGCGACGCGGTTCTCGATTCCCTCCCCTTTCCCTTTTATGTCATCGATGCCCGTGATTATACCGTCCAGCTGGCGAACCGAAAGGCCAGGGCCGATGCAGGGGGAGCTTTGGCAACCTGCCATGCCCTGACCCATCACCGGGAGGAACCGTGCACGGGCGAAGAGCACCCGTGCCCGCTCAAAGAGGTCAAGGCGAGCGGGAACCCTGTGGTGCTGGAGCATGTGCATCTGAATGAGGCCAACGAGCCGCGAATCTGCGAGGTGCATGGCTACCCGATTTTTGCCGGAGACGGCCGGGTGGCGCAGATGATCGAACTCTCCCTCGATATTACCGAGCGGAAAAACATGGAGAACCAACTCCGCGCGCAGAGGCAGTTTACCGCCAAGCTCATCAAGTATTCCGCCGTGCCTACCTTTGTGCTGGACGCCCAGCACCGGATCCTTTTCTGGAACAAGCCCTGCGAACGGATGACCGGCATCAAGGCCGCGGACATGGTCGGCACCACCGGCCAATGGCGGCCCTTTTATGCCCATCCGCGCCCCTGCCTGGCGGATTTGGTCTTGGACGGCACCGCCGAACAGGCAGGCCTGTTGTACGGCTTCATCGAAAAATCCCGGGTGCTGCCGCACGGCTACCATGCCGAAGGGTGGTTCGAGAATATCGGCGGCGAACGGCGCTATCTGGTTTTCGAGGCAGCGCCGATCTTCGATGACGCGGGCAAAACCGTGGCCGCCATCGAAACCCTGCGGGATATCACCAGCCGCAAGGAAATGGAGGAAGCGCTGGCCCACCAGGCCATGCGGGACGAACTGACCGATATCTACAATCGGCGGATGCTGGACGAGCTGCTCAAGCAGGAAGTCCTCCGCGCCACGCGGTACCGGACGCCATTTTCCCTTGTCATGTTCGACCTCGACTACTTCAAGAACATCAACGATACCTACGGCCACGATGTGGGGGACGCGGTGTTGCGGGAGGTCACGGCCGTGATGCGGAAACAGATTCGGGCCACCGATCATTTTGGCCGCTGGGGCGGCGAGGAGTTCATGCTGCTGGCCCCGGAAACGGTGCTGGCCCAAGCGGTCTTTCTGGCGGAAAAACTGCGGCTCCATGTGGAAGGGCACCGCTTCGAGAAGGTGCAGTTCATCACCATGAGTATCGGCGTGGGCGAGTATCGGCCAGGCGAGGGAGGAGACGGCCTGATCAAGCGGGTGGACGACGCCCTCTATCGGGCCAAGGATTCGGGGCGCAACGTGGTGCTGCAGGCGGAATAGGAATCAGCGCAGTTCGTCGCTGTCCACGTAGGCGTAGGCGCTGTGCTTGTGGATCGACTCGAAGCTCTCCACCCCCACCGAGAACCAGGCAATGTGCGGGTGGGCGAGCGCCGTCTCCGCCACCTTGCGCACCACGTCCTCGACAAACATCGGGTTGTCGTAGGCCCGCTCGGTGACGAATTTCTCATCCGGCCGTTTGAGTAAGGCAAAGACCTCGCAGGAGGCCCCGGCCTCGGCCATGGCGATCAGTTCCTCCAGCCAGATGAACTCGGTGTACTTGACGTTGAGATTCACCTCGCCCCGCTGGTTGTGGGCGCCCATGGCGCTGATCTCCTTGGAGCAGGGGCAGAGCGTGGTGACCGGCACCCAGACCGAGAGGAGGAAATCCTCGTCCTGGCCGACGCCGCCGGTGAAACGGCAGGTGTACTCCATGAGGCTCGGCGTGTGGCTTACCGGCGCCTTCTTTTCGATGAAGTAGGGAAAGGTCATCTCCACGTGGGCCGATTCCGCCCGCAACCGTTCCTTGACCTCGAGGAGAAGCCGGCGGAAGATGCGGTTGCTCATCTGGTCCTGGTGCTTGTTCAGAACCTCGATGAAGGCGGCCACGCAACTGTCGCGGTATTCCCGGGGCAGATTGACCTGGAGGTCGATGGTGGCCACGGTCTGCTGCAGCCCGCCCGAGCGTTCCCGGACGGTGATGGGATGGCGGATGTTGGTGACGCCCACACTTTTGAGTTCCATGATGCGCTCTTATACCCGGTTTTCCCCGCTTCTCAAAGCCAAAGGTTTTTTGGCCATGAAAACGAAAGGTTGCTCTCCGGTTTTCCCGCGACAAGAGCGTAGCCGAACCGCGGGAAGTGTGGTAGGCTGGGCCAACCCGGTGTGACGCAGGCAGCAATGACCGCAGACGAAAAAATCCGCATTGATAAATGGCTCTGGGCGGCCCGTTTCTTCAAGACTCGCTCCCAGGCCGCCGAGGCCGTGGCCGGAGGCAAGGTGCACGTGGCCGGCGGCCGGGTGAAGCCGGCCCGCCTCATCGGTGTGGGCGAGGAGGTCCGGGTCCAGAAGGGGCCGTACGCGTTCGTGGTCACGGTTTTGGAACTTGCCTCCCGGAGGCTTTCGGCGCCCGAGGCGCAGCAGCTTTACAGCGAATCGGAGCAGAGCAGGGAAGGGCGCGAGGCCGTGCGCGAGGAGCGGCGGCTGAGGCGGGAGGCCGGCATCGTCCCGCCGCCCACCCGGCCCGGGAAAAGGGACCGGCGCCTTATCAAGAAATTCATCCGCAAGGATTGAACCGAGAGGTCAGGAATCAGAAGTCGGAAGTCAGGAGGAAGATACGGCAGACGTTGTCTCTTCTGCATTCTGCCTCCTGAATTCCGGATGCATTTTTTCGCTACGATTGAACCAGCAGAGGAGCAGAACCATGAGAAAGGCAGAGCGCGCGTTGATCAGTTTGACCGACAAGTCGGGCATCGAGGAGTTTGCCAAGGAACTCACGAAACTGGGGATCGAGATCCTCTCCACCGGCGGCACCGCCAAGAAGATGCGGGAGAGCGGCATCAAGGTGAAGGACGTGGCCGAGTTCACCGGCTTCCCCGAGATGCTCGACGGCCGGGTCAAGACCCTGCACCCCAAGGTGCACGGCGGCATCCTGGCGCAAAAGCACAACCCGGACCACGTGAAGCAGATGAAAGAGCACGGCCTCGAGCCCATCGACATCGTGGCGGTCAACCTCTACGCCTTTGAAAAGACCGTGGCCAACCCCGCCTGCACCCTGGGTGACGCCATCGAGAACATCGACATCGGCGGCCCGACCATGCTCCGCTCCTCGGCCAAGAACTTCCACGACGTCACCGTGATCGTCGATCCGGCCGACTACCCGCAGGTCTTGAAGGAACTGAAAGAGCAGGGCAACACCACGCTCAAGACCCGCTTCCGCCTGGCGGTCAAGGTCTTCGAGCTGACCTCCACCTACGACACCGCCATCGCCAAGTGGCTCAAGACGGTGAACGTCGCGACCAACCCCTACTTCGCGGAGTAAGGTATGCGCCTCGGAGTACTGCTTTCCGGCTCCGGCCGGACCCTCGACAACTTCCACGAGCGGATCAAGGCCGGCACCATGACCGGCGAGATCGTGGTGGTGATCTCGAACACCGCCGACGCCCTGGGACTTGCCAAGGCGAAGAACTACGGCTACCCGGCCTTTGCCGCCAAGGATAACGCCGCGATCAACGCCCTGATCGAGGAATACAAGGTCGATCTCGTGCTGCTCGCCGGCTTTCTCAAGCTCTACGAGCCGCCGGCCCGGCTCAAAAGATCGGTGCTCAACATCCATCCCTCGCTGATCCCCTCCTTCTGCGGGGCCGGCATGTACGGCATGAAGGTGCACCGGGCCGTGCACGCCCGCGGGGTCAGGGTGAGCGGCTGCACCGTCCACTTCGCCAACGAGGTCTACGACGAGGGGCCCATCGTGGTGCAGAAGTGCGTGGCCCTGGCCTCCGGCGACACCCCGGAGGCCATTGCCGCCAAGGTCTTTGCCGCCGAGTGCGAGGCATACCCGGAGGCGGTCAACCTGGTGGCCGCGCGCGGCGTGGCTGCCTTCTGGCCCAAGCCATAAATCCCTTGAGTGTTCCGGGGTTGCTAAGGTAAGCTGAATTGGAGCCGGGTGGCATGAGGCCCGCCGGCCAAGGTCTGACGAGGGCAGCGATGGAAAGCAAGACGCGGGTGATGAACGCGGAGGATATCGAGCGCTCCTTGAACCGGATCGCCATGCAGATCGCCGAGAACAACCACGGCGTGGCCAACCTGGCCCTCATCGGCATCCACACCGGCGGCGTCTATCTGGCCCAGCGGCTGCAGCGGATCATCCTGGAGCGCGAGAAGGTCTCCCTGCCCACCGGCAGCCTCGACATCACCCTCTACCGGGACGACTGGAGCCTTGCCACCCAGAACCCGGTGCTGAAAAAGACCGATATCGACTTTGCCATGGAAGAGCGGGTGGTGGTGCTGGTGGACGACGTGATCTACACCGGCCGCACCATCCGTTCCGCCCTCGACGCGATCATGGATCTGGGCCGACCCCGTTGCATCCAGCTTGCCGTCCTCATCGACCGCGGCAATCGCGAGCTGCCGATCCAGCCCGACTATACGGGCACGGACATCCAGGTGGGAGAGAACGAGCATGTCCACGTGCTGCTGCGGGAACACGACGGCAGCGACGAGGTGCTGCTGATCCAGCGCTGAATTGTGCCAGGCAGGCCGGGAAGCGGGATGATGGAGCCGAAAGGGGAAGAGAGCGGGGCCCTGGAGCGTATCCGGCGGCGCATCCGCGAAAAAAGCGAGAGCTACCGGCGCTACGGGTTTAGCGAGGAGCAGCACGCGCTCCTGCGCACCTTCTTCGACCTGGCGCAGGAATACGACACCATGGAGGATTTCTACCGGGTCTGCGTAGTGGCGCCCCGGGAGTTCCTCGGCTTCGAGAGCCGCCTCTATGTGGTGGATCCGACCCGCCAGCAGCTCCAGCTCATCTGCGACAGCCAGGAGGGGCTCGTTCTGCCGCCGCAGGACGCGCCGCCCGGCCTGCGGCTGACCTGCGCCACCTACGAACTGAACGACTCCTGTTTCGTGCCGATCCACCGCAAGCCCCCGGTCGCCGAAGGAGGGGGCGGCAGGCGGGAACTGACCGAGCTGGTTCTCGGCCTGCTGGAGGTCTACCCCGCTTCGCATCTGAACAGCGCCGACCGTTTCTTCCTCCGCAAGTACTCGAACCGCATCGGCTACAACCTCCACAACCGCTTCATCGCCCAGCAGAACATCCGCCACCTCAGGTTCATCAACAACCTGGTGATGGACATCGAGCACAATGTCATCACCCCGAACATGTACTTCAAGCACCTCTTCAACCAGCTCCGCAAGCGGATCAAGGAGCTGGAGGAGGTGAAGGCGCGTTTTGCCGAACTCAAGGCCAGGGCGAAGCCGGCAGGGGAGGGGGGGGCGGCGGCCTGCGAAGACCTGACCCTGCGGTTGTCGGCCCTGTACGAGGATCTTTCGGCCAACCACCATGAGCTTCAGGAACACCACGCCCATTACAGCCTCTTCCTCGAGAGCCTCTTCCGGCGCGACCATTTCCGCAAGGGCCATCTGGTGCTGCGGCCCAAGAGTTGTTCCATCGAAAAGGAGATCATCATCCCCCAGCTCGAGCACTACGTGAGCCGCCTTGGGCAGCGCGGCATCCGGGTCGATCAGCCGCGGGACATGCTCGACGAGGAGATCCCGCTCCAGGTCGATGTCGGGCTGCTCTCGCAGGTCTATGCCAACCTCTTTTCCAATGCGGTGAAATACACCGCCGAGATCGCCGACCGCCGTGGCAACCGGAAGAAGGCCATGGCCTACGGCCGCGAGTTCCTGCGCGACTTCTTCGGTCCCGGCAAGAACGCCATCAAGTTCAACGTCTTCACCACCGGCCCGCACCTCAAGCCGGAGGAGGCCCAGGCGATCTACAAGGACGGCTTCCGCGGCGAGGGCGGCAAGGACGAACCCGGCACCGGCCACGGCCTCGCCTTTGTCAAGCACGTGGTGGAGATCCACGGCGGCATGGTGGGCTATGAGCCGACCGAGGAAGGCAACAACTTCTACTTCATCCTGCCGCTCTCCGACAGCGCCGGTGATGACACGGCCCGGCAGGGCTAGGCGCCATGTTCCCCCTCAAGGACGACGTGCCCGCCGACCGCTTTCCGGCGGTGAATCTGCTGCTCATCGCGGCCAACGTGCTGGTCTTCCTCTACCAGCTCACCCTGGGCCGCGACGGCATGGAGGCCCTGCTCTACGACTACGGCTTTGTCCCGGCCCGCTTTTTCGCCGGCGAGGGGCCGTTGTTCCTGCCGGTTTTCACCTCCATGTTTCTGCACGGCAACCTGCTCCACATCCTGGCCAACATGTGGATGCTCTGGGTCTTTGGCGACAACGTCGAGGACCGCATGGGCCACGGCCGCTACCTTCTCTTCTATCTGCTCTGCGGGGTGGCGGCGGTGATCGGCCAGACCTGGTCGGCCCCTGGAGCCACGGTGCCGATGGTCGGGGCGAGCGGCGCCATCGCCGGCGTGCTCGGCGCCTATTTCCTGCTCTTCCCCGGCGCCCGCATCCTCACCTTCGTGCCGATCCTGATCTTTTTCTATCTTCTTGAGGTGCCGGCGGTCTTCTTCATCGGCTTCTGGTTCGTGCTCCAGTTTCTCCAGGGCGCCACGCAGCAGCTGGCCACCGGCGGCGGCGAGGGCGGGGTGGCGTGGTGGGCCCACATCGGCGGCTTTGTCGGCGGTCTCGTGCTGGTGCGGTTCTTTGCCCGCAACTTCCGGCGCTGGCGTCTCTTTGCCGACGAGGGGGAGGCATGAAGCAGGAATCCGCCATGGAACTCCTCGCCCCGGCCGGGAGTCTCGAGGCCTTCAGCGCCGCCGTGGCCGCCGGTGCCGACGCAATCTACATCGGCGCCCCGGCCTTGAACGCCCGTGCCCTGGCCAAACAGTTCTCCCTGGCCGAGATCGCCGCCATGATCGACCATGCCCACGGCCATGGGGTCAAGGTCTACGTGGCCATGAACAGCCTGATGAAGGAGGCGGAGATCCCGGCCGCGGTAAGGCTGCTCGCCGCCATCGAGGAGCTGGCGGCGGATGCGGTGATCCTCCAGGATCTGGGCGTCTATGGCCTGGCGCGGGAGCATTTTCCCAAACTGCGCCTCCACGCCAGCACCCTGCTGCTGGCCCACAACTCCATGGCGGTCCACCACTTCGCCGCCATGGGATTTCAGCGCGTGGTCCTGGCCCGCGAGGTGACCACCGCCGAGATCCGCCAGTTCCGGAAGGAGAGCCCGGTGGAACTGGAGGTCTTCGTCCAGGGCGCCATGTGCTTCAGCTACTCCGGCCTCTGCCT
>JBFLYY010000360.1:0-17083 GCA_040756495.1 Thermodesulfobacteriota bacterium
ACCGACCTCGGGGTGCTCGCCTGCTTTGCCGTGCGCGATACGGGCATCGGCATCCCGGAGGCACGACGCCAGGCGATTTTCGAGAAATTCACCCAGGCCGACGGCTCCACCACCCGCAAGTATGGCGGCACCGGTCTGGGTCTCGCCATCTGCCAGCAGCTCGTGGCCCTCATGGGCGGGGAGATCTCGGTGGAGAGCGAGCTTGGCAAGGGCAGCACCTTCCAGTTCACCATCCCGCTGGTGGCGGTGCGGGAACCGATAACCCTTCCCGCGGCGGAGGCCGCCGGCCTTCCGGCCGAAGAGACTGCGGCGCCGGCCGGGGTCACCCGCATTCTCCTGGTGGAGGACAACGCCGTCAACCAGAAGCTCGCCAGCATCATCATCACCCGCCAGGGTTTCCAGCTCGGGGTTGCGGCCGACGGCGTCGAGGCCCTGGAGCAGCTCAAGAACCAGGAATTCGACGTGGTGCTCATGGATGTCCAGATGCCCAACATGGATGGCCACACCGCCACCCGCAAGATCCGGGAGATCGAGGCGAGTCCGGAAAAACGGCGGGAGTACGTCTGCCTGCGCGACCGCGCCAAACCCTTGCAGATTATCGGGCTGACCGCCCATGCCCGCAAGGAGGACGAGCAGGCGTGCTACGAGGCGGGCATGGACGGCTTCCTCACCAAGCCCATCGTCAAGGACAAGCTGATCGCCACCCTCAATGCGGTGATGCGGGAGAGGTGAGGCCAGGCGGCTCGCGGAACTCCGCGGCCAGTTCCGCCAGCCGCGCGTCCCACCCGGTGCCCGTTGGGGTGAGTATCGCCTCGCGGCTCTCCTCCCCGCGGTGGCGGAGTTCCACCTGCAGTCGTTCCGTCGGCATGAGAGAGCCCAGCCGGTCCGGCCACTCGATCACGCAGACCCCCTCGCCCTCAAGATACTCCTCAACCCCCAGATCCAGCAGTTCCTCCTCGCCGTGCAAGCGGTAGAAGTCCATGTGGAAGAGGGGCAGTCTGCCCGGGTATTCGTGGAGCAGGCCGAAGGTGGGGCTGGTGATGTAGTGGTCCGCCGGTACCAGCAGCCCTTCGCCGATGGCCTGGGTGAGGGTGGTCTTGCCGGCGCCGAGGTCGCCGATGAGGGTGATGACGTCGCCGGCACGGGCCAGCTCGCCGAGTCGCCGGCCGAGACGGCGGGTGGCGGCGAGGTCCGGCAGTGCGATGGAGAGGGGGCGCATCTCAGGTGCGCTTGTGGCAGAAGAGGCAGCGGTATTTGGGCGGATGGTCCGCGGGCAGCGGGGCAGGCCCCTGCGGCCGGTGACACTCCTCGCAGAATTTTTCCGCCCCCTTCTTTTCCATGGCAAAGAAGCGTTCGTGGTCCGGGTTATGGGGCAGCCTCTTGGTGCTCTCCGGCGGGGCGCTCCAGAGAAAGAGCAGGATCACGACGCCGCCGGCCAGGAAGAGGAGGTGGAACCACCAGCTCTTTTTCTTGTTCGGTTCCTCCATGGTTCCTCCGTCAACCGCCCAGTTCCAGGGCGGTGTGGTTGATGAGGCCGCAGCGCAGGGCGGCGACCAGGGTTTCCAGGATGAGCGAGCAGCTCCAGCGGCTGCGGTCGGAGAGCCTCAGGATGCGCTCATGGCGCCGGTGTTGCGCCAGCAGGGCGTCAAGCCGGCTGTCGGTATAGGCCGGGTCCAGGATCGTCCGGGCGGCGATTTCGCCGCTCACCACCGCCGCGTAGATGCCCTCGCCGGTCAGCCCCGAGGCAAGCCCGGCCGCATCGCCGACCAGGAAGGCCTTGCCGAAACGCCAGCCCCGGTAGTCGAAGCTGATCCGCGCGGCGCGGGGCGGTGCCGTTTGCAAATCCATACCATATCGGGCCGCGAAGTGGTGCAACTTTTCCTGCAACAGCCGCGGCGAGAGGTCGCCGGCGGCGCTGTAGAGCCCCACCGAGGCGCTTTCCCGATGGGGGAAGACCCAGGCGTAGCCGTTGCCCATGCGGCGCGGGTCGAGATGCCAGAGCATGGCGGCGAAATCGCCGGGCAGCTGGTGATGAAGCCCGATGCCGACCCTGGTGGTCGGCAGCCCCAGAGCGCGGCGGACCAGCGAGGAACTGCCGTCGGCGCCGACCAGATACTCGGCGCGGAAGGGGCCCTGGCTGGTATGGACACAGGGGGCGTCGAGGCGTTGGGCCGCCACGCCGGTGAGGATGGTAACCCCGGCGGCGGTTGCCCTCTCGGCCATCCACTGTCCCAGTTTTTTCCGGTTTACCGTGCAGACCATGGGTTCCTGGGCCGCGAGTTCCGCGCGCTGCCAGCCGCTGACGATCCGCTGCCGCACAAAGCGGCGCTCGATAAGGGATTCCGGCAGATCGAGCAGCGCCATGGTGCTGCCCGGCAGCCCGCCGGCGCAGACCTTGGGCCCGATCTCCGGCCGGCGTTCGAGGAGCAAGACCTGCCGGCCCGCTTCGGCCAGGATCGTGGCGCAGGTGAGGCCGGCAGGGCCGGCGCCGATGACGATGGTGTGAAAAGAGGTCTCGGGCATCGCGGGTTCCGGAAGAAGAGTGCGGTGAGCCAGTCAAGAGGTAACCTAGCTCCCGCCTTCCCTGCCTGTCAAGCAGCAAATAGCTGCCGGATACCCCTACCCATTTGGCCGGCGGCATGGTAGATTGATGGGGTTTGCGGCCCGCCCGGTGCGGCGCGCCGTCTTCCCGCTGGTTTGAACCGTACGAACGTGAAGGAGCCCCATGGAGCTGGATGGATTGGACAAAGGCAAGGGCAAGGGCCGGTTGCCCTACGTGGCACTGCTCGTGATCTTGGTGGTGTTGGGCGCGGCAGGCTGGGTTTTTTCCCTCCTCGCCGAGATGGAAAAACCGCAGGTAACGCCGCAGGGCGATCTTTCCCGCTTCGGCCAGAACCGTGAGGTGGTGTTGACGCTTTCCGATGCCAGGCGCGGTCTCCGTTCCCTCAAGGTGACCATGACGCAGGAGGGCAAGGCGGTGGCGCTGCTGACCAAGGAGTTTCCGCGCCAGGGGAACATCCTGGGCGGCGGGCCCCACCGGCTGGAGGAAAAGCTGACCATCAACGCCGCCACCGCCGGCCTCAAGGAGGGCGCGGCCGAACTCGTCGTCGAGATCCGCGATTACTCCTGGTGGGGGCTTACCGGCAACCTCACCGCCCTGCGGCTGCCGGTCACCATCGACACCAAGCCGCCGGTGGTGAGCATCGTCAGCGTGCCGCAGCACATCAAGACCGGCAGCGCCGGTATCGTGGTCTATCGGCTCAACGAACCCGCGGAAGCGAGCGGAGTCACCGTCAACGGCCATTATCACCCCGGTTTTCCGTTGCCATCCCAGGGTGAGGGGGCGTGGGGCGCCATCATCGGCCTGCCCTACGATCTCAAACAGTTCGAGGAAACCGCGGTCACCGCCGTGGATCAGGCGGGCAACACCGGCAAGGCCGCCTTCAGCCTGGCCCTGCGGCCGGGCCGCGTCACCCGCGACCGCATCACCATCAGCGACGATTTCCTCAATGCCAAGCTGCCCGAGTTTGCCCAGCACTATCCGGAACTGAAGGGCACGCCGGTGGAGCAGTACCTCATGGTGAACAAGGAGATCCGCGACAAGAACTACCAGACCGTGCAGGAGATCTGCGAGAAGTCCCGGCCCGAACGGTTGTGGGACGGCGCCTTCCTCCGTATGGCCGGCAGCCCCAAGGCGGGCTTTGCCGACGTGCGGAGTTATCTCTATCAGGGCAAGGAGATCGACGTCCAGACCCATCTCGGGGTCGATATCGCCTCCCTGGAGCACTTCGAGGTGCCGGCCGCCAACCGCGGGGTGGTGGTCTTTGCCGACTATCTCGGCATCTACGGCAACACCGTGATCCTCGACCACGGCCAGGGCGTCTTCACCCTCTATTCCCATCTGAGCCAGATCAACGTGGCCAAGGGCGCCACGGTGGAGCAGGGCACCCCGGTCGGCCTCACCGGCACCACGGGGCTTGCCGGCGGCGACCATCTCCACTTCAGCGTGCTGGTGAACGGCATCTTCGTGAGCCCCATCGAGTGGTGGGACGCCCACTGGCTCCAGGACAACCTCTTTAGCGTCATGTGACCCTTGTCCGCGATCCGCATCCTGCCAGAGCAGCTCGCCAACCAGATCGCCGCGGGCGAGGTCGTGGAACGGCCCGCCTCGGTGGTCAAGGAGCTGCTGGAAAACGCCCTTGACGCCGGCGCCCGCGAGATAGCGGTGGAGATCGAGGGCAACGGCACCCGGCTCATCCGGGTGACCGATAATGGCCACGGCATGGATCACGACGACGTGCTCCTCTCGCTGGAGCGCCACGCCACGAGCAAACTGACCGGCGCCGAGCAACTCGGGGCCATCACCTCGCTCGGCTTCCGCGGCGAGGCGATTCCCAGCATCGCCTCTGTCTCGCGGCTCACCATCACCTCCCGGAAGGATGATTCCCCCTTGGGCACCGTGGCCGAGGTGCGTCACGGCACCGTGGTGCGGGTCCACGAGGCCGGTGGCGCCGCGGGCACCACCATGGAGGTGCGCGACCTCTTTGGCAACGTGCCGGCCCGCCGCAAGTTTCTCAAGTCCACCACCACCGAACTTTCCCACATCGAGGAGGCGGTCAAAAATTACGGCCTGGTGCGGCCGGAGATCGGGGTGCGCTACACGGTGGATGGCCGCAGCGTGTTCCAGTGGCCAGGAGGTGTCGATTCCCTGGAGGGACGGACCCTGCGCCTCCTCGGCCGCCGGGCCGGACAGAACGGCCTGCTTGCCGTGGCAGGGGAGGGGGCGGATGAGCTTGTCATCAGCGGCTATCTGCTGACGCCCGAAGAGACGCCGGCCACCGGCAGCCGTCTGCGGCTTTTCGTCAATGGCCGGGTGGTGAAGGATCGCATGATCGCCCATGCGGTCGGGGAGGGACTGCACAACTTCCTCCTTGTTGGCCGCAGTCCGGCCGGGGTGCTGCTGCTCACCATCGCGCCGCAGGCAGTGGATGTGAACGTCCATCCCACCAAGCAGGAGGTGCGCTTCCGCAACGGGCAGGCCGTACATCAGGCCGTGGCCCAGGCGGTACGCCAGGCCGTGCTCCGTTTTCAGGAGACGCGGAAGGAAACCCTCTTTGGCCGGGCCGCGCCGGCAAAGGCCCCGCCAGCCAAGCCTGTCCTGCCTGCGCCTGCGTCCCAGGTGCGGGAGCCGCAGCCCCTCTTCCGGAGCGAGGCCCCGAGCCGCCCGCTGCGCGAGGAAAAACCGCCAGTCGCGGTGCCAGCACCCGAGGTTGTGCCGCCCCCTGCGTCAGCACCCATGGCCATGCCTGTCGAGACTTCCGCTCCGGCCATCAGTGCGCCGCTGCGCCTACTCGGCCAGGTGGCGGAATGCTATCTCCTCTGCGAGAGCGAGGGTGGGCTTTTGGTGGTGGACCAGCATGCGGCCCACGAACGCCTTCTTTTTGAGGAGCTGCGCCAGCGCTATGCCAGCAACAACGTGGCCCGCCAGCAATTGCTCTTCCCCAAGGTGATCGAGGTGACGCTCAAGGAGCGGCAATTGTTGGAAGAAAACGGGCCGGAACTCGGGCGCCTCGGCCTGGAGGTCGAACCATTCGGCGGCGAGAGCTTCGTGGTCAAGGCGGTGCCGGCCATCATGGGCACCACCCCGCCGGAAGAGGTGGTTGCTGCGATCCTCGGCCAATTGGGCGAGGAGGGGAGCGGTCGCGGCAATCAGCGGGTGGAGGCGGTGCTCGCCTCCATGGCCTGCAAGGCCGCGATCAAGGCCGGTCAGCGCCTGACGCCCCAGGAGATGGAACACCTGCTCCAGCGTATGCAGGAGGCCAACATCTTCAGCCACTGCCCCCATGGCCGCCCGGTGGCGCGCCGCTTCTCCCCGGATGACCTCAAGAAGTGGTTTCATCGAACCTGACCGCCACTGAAAATTGGTGAGGGGTTTTCTTTTTTCCTAACGTATAATATGCAGCGGTGAGGGTTCCGCTGTCTGGTTGTGCTGTCGTAAATTACGCGGTTAGGTGATCATGAAACTTCAATACCTCGGCGATGCCCGCGATGCCTTTAAATGGGATTTGTTGCACTGGATTTGCACGAAAGCCTCTCCCCGGTTTGGTGAATTGGTTTTCGTGCCGATGCTGACCCCCGACATTAAAGGATCAAACGAGGGGAATACGCCGCATCACTGGTTTGACTGTAGGGAATTTATTCGGCCCTTTGTCGAGTCGTTAAAGAAGGAGGAACCGCGCTCACTGAAGCCCATTGCCGCCCTTGGGTCTGTTGAAGCAAATATACCGCCTTTTCATGTTTCGCTTTTCGCGCCTTTCGAATACATAGGGTCGGGCCATCGGCGGATTTCTTATTGGGCAGGCTTCGATCCGAAACTGTTTGAAAACGCTGTTGTCTTTTTTGACCCGGACAACGGCTTTGAGACGAAGACACAGCACGGCACAAAGTGGGTACGCCACTCGGAGTTGAGATATTTTCTGTCTCGACTGCCTGAAACATCGGTTGTCGTTATTTACCAGCATCGCCCTCGTTTTCGAAAATGGGTGGATCTGTTCGCTGATCTCAAAACCAGTCTGGGGTATGCACATACTGCCGTTGCGGCTTATGAGGGCAATCTCGCATTTGTTGCGATTGCCGGTAAGCTGTCTGTCGGCCGGCGCATTTTCGACGCAATGAAAAGCTATGCTAACGAGCACATGGTTGTCCAATTTGCGGTACTCAGGGGTGACCATGCCCTGCTAGATGGTTTGGGAGAGGCATGACCACCCCTGAACCTCTCATCCCCAAACACGGCGGCTATCGGAAGCTCAAGAGCTTTCAGGTGGCGCAGTTGGTCTATGACCTCACGGTCCGTTTCTGCGACCGCTATGTGGAGAAGCGCAGCCGCACCCGCGACCAGATGGTGCAGGCGGCCCGCTCCGGGGTCCAGAACATTGCCGAAGGGAGTCAGGCCTCGGGCACCTCGAAGAAGACCGAACTCAAACTCACCAGTGTGGCGCGGGCCAGCCTCGAAGAACTGCGGCTCGACTACGAGGATTTTCTCCGGCAGCGCGGGCTTGAGATTTGGGGCCGGGAAGATTATCGGCGACAGCGCTTGGTGGATCGGCGGTGTAAGACTGCGGATGAGGTGGCGGTTTGGGTGGGGGAGGAGCATGAGGGTGGACGGAGTGGACTTGGTGGACAGGGTGGACGAAAAGCAACCACCTACCCCGAGTTGGCGGCCAATGCTGCTTTGGTATTGCTGGCCGTGGCGTGCGCGCTGCTCGACCGCCAATTGGCTGCCCTTGCAACCGCCTTTGAGTCCGAGGGCGGTTTCAGCGAACGCCTCCACCGGGTGCGCACCCAGCGACGTTCCGCCAAAATCGCCATGTCCACGCCGTCCACTCGGTCCACCCTGTCCACCCGATCCACCAAGTCCACCAAGTCCACCAAACCCTAGCTCTCACCCGAAAAAAAGCATCGCCAAAGCAGGGGGCTTCACGGTATGATGTGCCCGGCGGCCCCGGAGGGCGCCGGACACCATTCACCCGACCATTGAGCAACGAGGCCTTTCATGACCACCCCGCTGCGCGAGACCCACTTCGACACCCTGAAATTCCTCCACCGTGGCAAGGTCCGCGACCTCTACGAGGTCGAGGGCAATCTCCTCATGGTGGCGAGCGACCGCATCTCCGCCTTCGACGTGGTGATGGACGACCCGATCCCCAACAAGGGCGCGGTGCTCACCAGGCTCTCCCTCTTCTGGTTCGACTATCTCAAGGACGTCCTGCCCAACCACCTCATCACCGCCGACGTGGACCAGTTCCCGGCGGCCTGTGCTCCCTACAAGGAGCAGTTGCGGGGCCGCAGCCAGCTGGTGAAGAAGGTGAAACCGCTGCCGGTGGAGTGCATCGTGCGCGGCTACCTCTCCGGCTCCTTCTGGAGCGCCTACAAGAAAGAGACCACGGTCTGCGGGGTGCAACTGCCCGCTGGCATGCGCGAGTCCGACAAGTTCCCGGAGCCCCTCTTCACCCCCTCCACCAAGGCTGCCCTGGGCCAGCACGACGAGAACATCTCCATCAGCCAGATGGAAGAGCTGCTCGGCGTCGAAACCACCCGCCAGGTGCGCGACGCCTGCGTGAATCTCTATGTGAAGGCCGCGGACTATGCCCGCACCAAGGGGATCATCATCGCCGACACCAAGTTCGAACTGGGCCACGACGACAACGGCCAGCTCATCCTGATCGACGAGGTACTCACCCCGGATTCCTCCCGCTTCTGGCCGGTGGATCAATATAAGCCGGGCGGCGGCCAGCCGAGCTTCGACAAGCAGTTTCTCCGCGACTACCTCTCCTCGCTCGACTGGCCCAAGGCCCCGCCGCCACCGAAGCTGCCGGCGGAGATCGTCGCAAAGACCGCGGCGCGCTACCTTGAGGCCCTGGAGCGGATCACCGGCGCCGGCCTGTGAAAAGGGCAGGGCGGGAGGGGGAGTTCACCAGTGGAACCATTCCGCCTCGTGGCGCGGAAGCGGAAGGTGGCGTTGCGAAAGCGAATCGGTCATAGCCTGCTTTTGCTCCTGTTCTGCCTCCTGCCGGGGTGTGCCACCGGCTCGGGCGGGGTGAGCGACATCTTCACCGCCACGGATGTCACCATCATCCGCCACCACGTGCGGGAGAACCTCGCCACCCTTGAGGAGTTCACCCAGCGTCTCTACGCCAAGAACCCCAAGTACGAG
Organism: Thermodesulfobacteriota bacterium; assembly: GCA_040756495.1. Classification (GTDB taxonomy): domain Bacteria; phylum Desulfobacterota; class Desulfobulbia; order Desulfobulbales; family Desulfurivibrionaceae; genus JAJZRJ01. The sequence continues at coordinate 8,714 of JBFLYY010000360.1, forward strand.
AAGGATACCCACGAGCGGCAGCGCAAGATGCGCTTCCTCTTCCACGGCGATCTGCCGGTGGAGTTCAAATACGCCTACCTCCCTTCCCACGAGGTGCTCACCGCGGCCTTTGCCCCCAACCCCGACTGCCCGGATCGGGTCTATCTGCTGGCACTGGGGCTGACCAAGAGCATCCGCGAGGCGTACGAGGGCCATGAGGATCAGACCTTCTTCTCCGGGCTGCAGATTCCGCTCGATCGCCTCCAGCGGCTCCACCACAACCTGAGCCAGGTGAACTGGCGCCTCAAGACCTACAAGGACGGCCGTGGCGAACTCCTCTTCCGCACCAACGAGAAGGGGCCGGACGGCACCCTCAACATGGGCTACGAGGTGATGATGACCGAGATCCTCACCCGGGTGAAGGACGACATCATCCTGCGCGGCGGCCTGCCGGGCAAGTACCTCTTCAACATGTCCACCCTCTTTGTCGGCATCCTGCTGTAAACGAGAAAGGCCGGGCGTTTGCCCGGCCTTTCGACGTGCCCCGTGGTGTGTCCCCCTGCCGGTTAGAGGCCGGTCCCGGCCAGCTTGCGCAGCAACTCCTCCTGTTCGCCGCTGAGCTTCCTGGGCACACCGACGGTGAGGCGGGCGAGGAGATCGCCCCGCGTTCCCTTGGTATTCTTCGGCAACCCCTGACCCTTGAGGCGCAGTTTCGCGCCGGGCTGGCTGCCGGCCGGCACCTTCACCTTGAGGTGTTTGCCGTCCAGGGTGGGCACTGCGACCTCGCTGCCCAGGGCCAGGCCGCTGTAACTGACCTCGGCGTCCACCACCAGATTCTCCTCCTCGCGGGTAAAGAGGCGGTGGGGAAGCACGGTGACGGTGAGATAGAGGTCGCCGGGCGGACCGCCCATGGGCGAAGGCGAACCCTTGCCGGCGAGGCGCAGCTTCTTGCCGCTCTCGATGCCTGCCGGCACCTTGACCGAGACCTTTTCCCCATGGCCGAGGGCAATGGTCTTTTCGCTGCCGTGCAGCACCTCTTCCAGGGTGATGGGCAGTTCCAGGCTGAGGTCGCCGCCTTTCACCGGCTGGGCGCGGTGGCTGGTGCGGAAGCCTGCGCCGCCGCCCATGCCGAAGAGGTCGTCGAAGAAGCTGGCGCCGCCCATGCCGCCACTGGTCCGGAAGGTGGCGCGGCCGCCGCCACCCATGTTGATCCCGAACTCGCGCAGGATGTCGCCGAGATCGGCGTTGCGGAAGATGTCCTCCTGGCTGAAGCGCTGCTGGAAGCCGGCCGAGCCGAAGGTGTCGTACTGCTTGCGTTTTTCCGCGTCGGAGAGGACCGCGTACGCCTCGCTGATCTTCTTGAACTTCTCCTCCGCTTCCTTATTGCCCTGGTTGCGGTCCGGATGGTATTTCAGGGCCAGCTTGCGGTAGGCCTTCTTGATCTCGTCGGCCGAGGCGGACTTGGCCACCCCGAGTTGCTCGTAGTAATCCATACACTGACTCCATTTCCTGGCAGGCCGTTGCAAAAGGTCAGGGATGACTTTCGCAACCTCCCGCTAGAACGGTACGTCGTCTCCCATCACGGGCTCGGGAAAGGGCGGTTCGTCCATGCCCATGGACTCTCCACCGCCGGCACCCCGGGTAGAAAGCATCTTCATCTCCCGGGCCACGATTTCCGTGGTGTAGCGGTCCTGGCCCTCTTTGTCCTGCCACTTCCGGGTCTGGAGCCGCCCCTCGACATAGACCTTGGAGCCCTTGGCCAGGTACTCGCCGCAGATCTCGGCGAGTCTGCCGAAGGCCACGATGCGGTGCCACTCGGTCTGCTCCTCTTTGGAGCCGTCCTGCTTTTTCCAGACCTCGGTGGTGGCGATGCGAAACGAGGCGATGGCGGTGCCGCTCTGCGAGTACCGCACTTCCGGGTCTGCACCCAGATTGCCGATCAGGATGACCTTGTTGACCATGCTCTCTCCTTAGCTGTGGTGCCGGCCGCGGCCTTATGCCGAAACCGGTGGCGCGGCTCATGGAAAGCCGCGCCAAGTCATGGGAAGAGGGCATGGGGCGGCCCCTCTCCGCGCTTGTTGAGGATACCATATAAATAAGCTGGCCTCCCCCAAAAATCAACCGGCCGGGCGGAGAAAAAGGCCGCCATTCTCCGGCGGGAGATGGCGTGGTGGCTCTCCCCCTGCCTGACCACGATCCGGCGCGCCTGGGGGCATCCCTGTCCCACTCTGGGGTCGCCGGGAAACCTGCGCGCGGACGTGGGGAAAACTTCTTGACAACAATGGGTTAGCGGTGATGGAATGGTTGCGGTGGGTTCGCGTTACCGGATCGTCACCGCGCTCTTTCGCAGCGTTTTGCCTCTTTTCCATTCACAGATGAGGGCTTGCCATGAAGGAACGTGACTTTGCACGGATTCAGGAAAGGCTCAACGGGATCTCGCGGCGGGATTTCATGAAGTTCTGCACGGTGATGGCCGCGAGTCTCGGGCTGCCGCTGGCCGACGCCTCCCGCCTCGCCGCGGCGGTGAGCGCTCCCCGGCGGCCGCCGGTGATCTGGCTTTCCGGCCAGGCCTGCACCGGCTGCACCGAATCCCTGCTGCGGCCGACCCATCCGACCCTGGAGCATCTCATCCTCGACCTCATCTCCCTCGACTACAACGAGACCTTGAACGCCGGGGCCGGCCACCAGGCCGAGGCGGCCTTGCAGGCCTCGATCAAGGAGAACTACGGCAAGTTCATCCTGGTGATCGAGGGCGCCATCCCGACCAAGGACGGCGGGGTCTACTGCATGATCGGCGGCCGCCCCTTTGGCGAGATCGTGAAGGAGACGGCGGCCAAGGCGGCGGCGGTGGTGGCCATCGGCTCCTGCGCCTCCTGGGGCGGGATCGCGGCGGCGGACCCAAACCCCACCGGCGCCATGGGCGCGCCGGAATTTTTGCAGGGCACCACGGTGGTGACCATTCCGGGCTGCCCGCCCAATGCCTACAACTTCCTCTCCACCGTGATCCACTTCCTCACCTTCGGCAAGCTGCCGGCCCTGGACGACAAGGCCCGGCCCCGTTTCGCCTACGGCCGCTTGATCCACGAAAACTGCGAGCGCCGGCCCCACTTCGACGCCGGCCGCTTTGCCGTCAAGTTCGGCGACGAGGGCCACCGCAAGGGCTACTGCCTCTACAAGCTGGGCTGCAAGGGGCCGATGACCTACGCCAACTGCCCGGCCATCCTCTTCAGCGACGTCGGCTCCGGTTCCTGGCCGGTGGGCACCGGCCACCCCTGCTTCGGCTGTACCGAGCCGGGGGTGGGCTTCCACATTCCGCTCCATACCCAGGCCAGTCTCCAGTACATCACCCCGGCGGCGGGGCACCCGCCGATCATCGAAAAGCGGGGCGGCGGCGCCTCGGTGGGCGCGGCGGCGCTCCTCGGCGCGGTGGCCGGCGCGGTGGTGGGCGGCGGGGCCATGGTGCTCAAGAACCTGGAGAAAGAGGACGAGACGGCCGGGAAGGATCAGAAATAAACGTCGGGGAGGAAGCCCATGAAGATCGAACGACGCGATTTTCTCAAGGGGGTGCTGGGCGGCGGCTTGCTGCTGGCGGCGGATGCCGGGCCGGCGGCCGGACGCTCGCCCGGCAAGGAACTGCCCCCCAACGCGGTGGGGATTCTCTACGACGCCACCCTCTGCATCGGCTGCCAGGTCTGCGTGGGGGCCTGCAAGCAGGCGAACAACATGCCGCCCGAGCACACCGCCGGGACCGATCCCCTCTGGGACAACCCGCGGGATCTCTCGGCCAGCACCATGAACATCATCAAGAAGTACGGCAGCGGCGACTATCCGGTGAAGGACACGGTGGCGGGGTACTCCTTTGTCAAGCGCCACTGCATGCACTGCCTCGACCCGGCCTGTGTCTCCGCCTGCCCCCCCTCGGCGCTCCGCAAGAATCCGGACACCGGGGTGGTGACCTACGACAAGAAGGCGTGCATCGGCTGCCGTTACTGCCAGATCGCCTGCCCCTTCAACATTCCCAAATTCGAGTGGCATTCGGCCGCGCCGCTCATCGTCAAGTGCCAGCTCTGTTCCCATCTCTTGGCCAAGGGCGGGATTTCCGCCTGCTGCGCCGCCTGCCCCACCGGAGCCTCGCTTTTCGGCCGGGTGGAGGATCTGCGCCAGGAAGCCAAGCGGCGGCTGGCCATGACGCCTGGCCAGGCCTACGATTTCCCCGTCGCCCATCTCGGCGCGAAGGAGTTCCAATCGCACAAGGCCGGCCGCTATGTCCAGCAGGTCTATGGCGAATCCGAGGTGGGCGGCACCCAGTATCTGCTGCTGGCCGGCGTGCCCTTCGACAAGATCGGTCTGCCGGCCCTGCCCAGCGAGTCTTTTGTCGCCCTGGCCGACGGCATCCAGTACGCGATCTACAAGGGCATGGTCTATCCGCTCGTGGTTCTGGGCGGGCTGATCTACATGATCCGCAAGGGCGAAGGCAACAGGCACTGAACCGCCGCCAGGCGGCACGGTAAAGGAGAATTCCGTATGACCACTCCGGCTCCCCTCGATAAAAAGATCTACACCTGGAACTTCAAGGCCTGCGCGGTGATCGCCGGCCTGGCCGGGCTCTGCCTGCTCTGGCGCTTTTTCTTCGGCATCGGCTCGGTCTCCAACATGAACGACGGCTATCCGTGGGGCATCTGGATCGCCTACGACGTGGTGATCGGCACCGCGCTCGCCTGCGGCGGCTACGCCATGGCGCTCCTGGTCTACGTCTTCAACAAGGGCGAGTACCACCCCCTGGTGCGGCCGGCCCTGATGACCAGCCTCTTCGGCTACACCCTGGCCGGCATCTCGGTCATGATCGACCTCGGCCGCTACTGGCAGGCCTACAACATCTTCCTGCCCTGGCGCAGCAACTTCCACTCGGTGATGTTCGAAGTGGCGGTCTGCATCGCCACCTATGTCATGGTGCTGTGGGTGGAGTTCGCGCCGGCCATTTTGGAAAAACTCAAGGCCGATGCGCTGCGGGCCAAGCTGAACCGGGTGATCTTCGTCTTCATCGCCCTGGGCATCCTGTTGCCCACCATGCATCAGTCGTCGCTGGGCACCATGATGCTCATGGCCGGCTACAAGCTCTCCCCCCTGTGGCGCACCGGCTTTCTGCCCCTGCTCTTCCTGCTCACGGCCCTGCTGGTGGGCTACGCCATCGTCATGGTGGAGTCGTTCATCTGCCAGGCGTGGTTCAAGACCCCATCCGAGATGCCGCTGCTCAGCAAGATCGCCCGGTTTCTCCCCTGGCTGCTCGGTTTTTACCTGGTGGTGCGGATGGAATCGATCAATCTGGCCGGCAACATCGGTCTCGCCTTCAACGGCTCGCTCCAGGGCAACATGTTTCTGCTGGAAAATCTCCTGCTCATCGCCGCCTTCGTCATCCTGGTGCAGCCCAAGAACCGCGTGCGGCCGAAGATGCTCTTCCTGTCCGCCTCGGCGATCGTGGTCGGGGCCTCGCTCTACCGGCTCAACACCTACATCATCGGTTTCGATCCGGGCACCGGCTGGCGTTACTTCCCCTCGATGCCCGAGCTGCTCATCACCCTCGGCGTGGTCGCCACCGAGGGGATGGCCTACATGTGGGTGGTCAACAAGCTGCCTGTGCTGCCGAAGGCGGAACACGCGTAATTTCCGATTCCCAGAGAGGAAGGAAGGAGAACACCGATGGCACGAATTACCATTGATCCCATCACCAGAATCGAAGGGCATTTGCGCATCGACTGCCAGGTCGATGGCGGCCGGGTGACCAACGCCTGGTCGTCCGGCCAGATGTGGCGCGGCATCGAGCTGATCCTTCAGGGTCGCGATCCGCGCGAGGCGTGGATTTTCACCCAGCGCATCTGCGGCGTCTGCACCACGGTGCATGCCATCACCTCGGTGCGGGCGGTGGAGAACGCCCTGGGCCTCGACGTGCCGCTCAACGCCCAGTACATCCGCAACATGATTATCGCGGCCCACGGCATCTTCGACCACATCGTCCATTTCTACCATCTCTCGGCCGTGGACTGGGTGGACATCGTCTCGGCCCTGAAGGCCGACCCGAAAAAGACCGCCCAGCTGGCGCAGCAGCTCTCCGAATGGCCACAGAACAGCGCCGCCACCATGAAAGAGGTGCAGGAGCGGCTGAAGGGCTTTGTCGATTCCGGCCAGCTCGGCGTCTTTGCCAGCGGCTACTGGGGCCACCCGGCCATGAAGCTCTCGCCCGAGGTGAACCTCCTGGCCGCGGCCCACTACTTCCAGGCCCTCGACTACCAGCGCCGCATCAACCAGGTGGTGGCGATCCTCGGCAGCAAGACCCCGCACATCCAGAACCTGGCGGTGGGAGGGGTATCGAACCCGATCAACCCGGACAGCCAGTCCACCCTCACCATCGAGCGCCTCTTCCATGTAAAGACTCTCATCGACGAGATCGGCGCCTTCATCAAGCAGGTCTATATGGTGGACGTGGCCGCGGTGGGCGCCTTCTACGCCGACTGGACCCGCTACGGCGCCGGCGTCACCAACTACCTCTCGGTGCCCGACATGCCGCTCGATCCCAAGGGCACCGCCTTCGACATGCCGGGCGGCTACATCGCCAAGGGCGACGTCGGCTCCTTCAAGGCGATCAAAGGCTTCGGCGACGACTTCTTCAAACAGGGGGTCAAGGAGAGCATCAAGCATTCCTGGTACAAGGGCGACTGGAACCTCCATCCGTGGGAGGAGGAGACCGAGCCGCAGTACACCAAATTCGAGGAAAAGGGCAAGTACTCCTGGGTCAAATCGCCCACCTTCAACGGCAAGCCGGCCCAGGTCGGGCCGCTGGCCAACGTGCTCTGCATGTTCGCGGCCGGCGACAAGTCCACGGTCAAATACACCACCCAGCTGCTCGACGCGGTGAGCGGCCTGGCCGGAACCAAGGTCGGGGTGGGGGCGCTCCACTCCACCATCGGTCGCCATGCGGCGCGGTCGGTGCGGGCCGCGGTGCTCCACGACGCCCTGGTGCGCCATTGGGAGGCCCTGGTCGCCAACATCGGCAAGGGCGATTACGCCACCTGCAACGAGCCGGTCTTCCCCAAGGGCGAGATCCGCGGGGTCGGCTTCCACGAGGCGCCGCGCGGGGTGCTTTCCCACTGGGTGGTGATCGACGACGGCAAGATCAAGAACTACCAGTGCGTGGTGCCCTCCACCTGGAACGCCGGGCCGCGCAACAGCGAGGAGGCGCTGGGGCCCTACGAGGCCTCGCTCGTCGGCAATCCGGTTGCCGACCCGCAACGCCCCCTGGAGGTGCTGCGCACCATCCACTCCTTCGACCCCTGCCTCGCCTGCGCCATCCATCTCCTGGATACGGAGCAGCGTGAGCTGGTCCGGGTGCGGACCGTCGCCTGATGCGGCAGCCGGCCGGCACCAGCATGCCCGGCCAGTCGGCGTCCCTGCCGGCTGGCCTCTTTTCTGCCCCGGCCGCGGCTCCGGCCCTGGTGCTCGGCATCGGCAATCTGCTCCTGGGCGACGAGGGCGTGGGCATCCGGGTGGTGGAGAACCTTCTGGCCCGCTACAGCCTGCCGCCGGAGGTGGAGGCCCTGGACGGCGGCACCATGGGCATGGCGCTCCTGCCCTATCTTGCCGGCCGGAAACTGCTGATCCTGGTCGATGCGGTGCGGACCGGGGCGGCGCCGGGCACCTTGGTGCAGCGGGAACTTGCCGACCCGGCCGCCTTTTTCCGCGAAAGGATTTCTCCCCACCAGATCGGCATTGCCGAGGTGCTCGCGGTGGCGGCGCTTACCAACGAACTGCCCGGCCGCATGGTGGTGATCGGCGTGGTGCCCCAGGCGATGGAGACCGGGCTCGACCTCTCGCCGGAAATCGAGGCCAAGGTCGCGGTGCTGGCCGACATGGTGGCGGCGGAGCTTGCGGCGGCCGGCTTTGCGCCGATGCCGCGTGACCAGTCCGGCGCGTGACGCGAACTTCGCATGACAGCCGCCTTGCCATTGGCTACAATAGAGCATGCATGAGATGTCGCTGGCGTTGAGCATCGTGGAGCTGGTCACGGCCGAGGCCGAGGCCGCCGGTGCCAACCGGATCAACCGGATCGAGCTGGAGGTGGGATCACTGGCCGGGGTGCTGGCCGATTCCCTGCGTTTCTGCCTTGAGGCGGCGCTGGAGGGGAGTGCGGCCGCCGGCGCCGAACTGGCCATCCGGGAGATCGGCGCTTCCGGCCGCTGCCCGGCCTGCGGCGTCGAGGGCGCCATGGCCGGCCTTATCACTGCCTGCCCGGCCTGCGGCCACTATCTGGCCCTGGAGAAGGGCCGCGAATTGCGGGTGGTCTCGATCACGGTGGATGAATGAGGAAGAGCGATGTGTGATTCCTGCGGCTGCGACCAC
>JBFLYY010000361.1:0-4176 GCA_040756495.1 Thermodesulfobacteriota bacterium
CGCGGCCATGCAGGAGGCGGCGAAAGAACTCGCCTTCGAGGAGGCGGCCGAGCTGCGCGACCGGATCAAGGTCTTGAAGGAAAAGGAGCTGCAATGGCTGTAAACGGCGGTTTCGGCAAGCGGCTCGCCCTCTGGCTGGTGCCGCGCCTTTATGGCGGCCTCATCCGCCTGCTCTTCGCCACCTGCCGGGTCAGGGTGATCGGCGACGACCACCGGGCGCGCTGCGAGGCGACCCGGGCCCCCTTTGTTGCCGCCTTCTGGCATTACAGCGTCTTTTCCGTCATCGAACTCCACCGCGACCGGGGACAGGGCTGGGCCGCCATGGTGAGCGCCAGCGACGACGCCGAATTCGTGGCGCGGATATTGGAACGGCGGGGGGTGGTGACCTCCCGTGGCTCTCGAAACCGCAGCGGGGTGCGGGCCCTGAAGGGATTGATCGACCTCATGCGCCAGGGGCTCAACGCCGCCATCGTGGCCGACGGCTCCCAGGGGCCGGCGCGGGTGATGCAGGCCGGCGCCCTGCTCCTGGCGAGCAAGACCGGGGCCCCGATCCTGCCCGTTGCCGTGGCGGCGGACCGTTACTGGGCCTTCCGCAGCTGGGACCGCACCATCCTGCCCAAACCCTTTGCCCGGATTGTCCTGGCCTATGGCGAACCGCTCACGGTGCCGGCGGAATGCGGTGGCGCGGAGCTGGAACCGCTCCGTCTGGCGGGGGAAGAGCGGCTGAACCGGCTGTATGTCTCGGCCTGGCGCGCCGCCGGCCGGAAGCCCCACGACGAGGAAGGCTGATGGCGCACGACCTCGAACAACGGAGCTGGCTGGCCGGACTCCTGCTGCTGGCGGTCGTTGTCCTCGGCACCAGCGGCTATTATCTGCTGGGCTACCTCGCCCACGGTAAGCCCTTCTGGACGCTGGGCGACTGTTTTTACATGACGGTCATCACCCTCACCACCGTGGGCTTTGGCGAGATCATCGATCTGGCCCAGGTGCCGGGCGCGCGGCTTTTCACCGTGGTCGTCCTGTTCGGGGGGTTGGGCATCGCCGCCTACGCCTTTTCGAACCTCACCGCCTTTCTGGTGGAGGGCGAACTCACCAACCTGTTCTGGAGAAAAAAGATGGTGCAAAGGATCCGACAACTTTCCGGCCACATCATCCTCTGCGGGGTGGGCAGGGTGGGCTGCTCCATCATGCAGGAGCTGCTGCGGACCAACACCCCCTTTGTGGTCATCGACCGGGACGAACCCCGGCTCAGGGGGCTGCAGGAGGAGTATGGCGACTTCCCGGCGGTGGCGGGCGACGCCACCCATGCCGCGGATCTGCATGCCGCCGGAGTCACGGTGGCCAAGGGGGTGATCTCCACCCTGGACGACGACAAGGACAACCTCTGCGCGGTGGTGACCTGCCGCCAGCTCAATCCGCAACTCCACGTCATTTCGAGCTGCAAGGATCCGGAGTTCAGCGGCAAGCTCGAACTGCTCGGCGCCGAGGTGGTGATGCCCAGCGCCATCGGCGGCCTGCGCATGGCCTCGCAGATGATCCGGCCGCGGGTGGTCCGCTACCTCGACCGGATGCTGCGGGACGAACAGTGCGCGGTCCGCATCGAGGACGTGGTGCTCACCAGCCGCTCGAACCTCCTCGGCCAGCCCCTGAGCGCCATCGACTTCGACGATTTCGGGCCGCTGCTCGTCATGGCCATCGTCCGGCGGGAGAACGGGGCGACCCTTTACAACCCCCGGCGTTCCGTGGTGGTGGAGGAGGGGGACACCCTGGTGGTCCAGACCGACGCCGATTCGCTGGCCCGTTTCCGCCGCCAGCATGCCTGATCCCGCCCACAGGGCCCCCATGGGCAATCTCAGGGTCATCGGCATTGGCGAATGGCAGGCCTCCCGCAAATCCGGCGACCTGTTGCGCACTTACGGACTTGGCTCCTGCGTGGCCCTGGTCCTGCTGCATCCGCAGACCATGACCGTCGGTCTTGCCCATATTCTCTTGCCCGATTCGGTCAATCAGCCAACCAAAGTGAAGAAGGGGCCGGGCTACTATGCCGATACCGCCGTGCCCGCCCTGCTGCGCATGGTGCTCGGCATGGCCGGGGTGACTACCCCCGGCGGTGCGGGGCTGGTCGCCAAACTCGCCGGCGGCGCCGTTTCCTGGAACACCGAGACGCGGTTCCAGGTGGGACTGCGCAATATCGAGGCAGTGGAGCGGTTGCTGCATCACTACAGGATTCCGCTGGTCGGTCGGGATACCGGCGGCACCGCCTCGCGCACGGTCACGGTGGATGTGGCCACCGGCGCGGTGGTGGTTCGGTGGGCGCCGGGCAACAACGACGTACGGTTGTGAACACGAGGGGAGGTGGGGCGATGGGCGAGAGGGCGGAAGGGCGGTTGCGGGTGCTGGTGGTGGACGATGAGCCGACGTCGCGGGAGGTGGTGCGGCTCGGGGTGGAGCGCCAGGGTTGCGAGACCGCGGTGGCTGCCGATGTCGCCACGGCCATGGCCCTGCTGGCGCGGGAGCGCTTTCACGCCGTGATTACCGACAAGAACATGCCTGGCACCGATCATCCCACCGAGGGCGGCCTCGATGTGGTCCGTTTCGCCAAGCAGGTAAACCCCGACTGCGCGGTGCTGATGATGACCGCCTACGCCTCGGTGGAATCGGCCATCGAGGCGATGCGGCTCGGCGCCTTCGACTACGTGGCGAAGCCGGTGCGGGCCGAGGAACTCAAGGCGAAACTCGACCGGGTGGTGCAGTACCAGCAGACCCTCGACCCGGCCGGCGCCTTCAGCGCCTACGACGGCTTCCGGGGGGAGTTCCTCGCCCTGCTCGACGAGGGCGAGGGCGGCCAGCGGCTGGACGAGGCGACCAAGGCCCGGTTGCTGGAGGCGGTCCAGCGCAGGCTCGACCTCTTTTTCCGCGAACGCCAGACATGGGAGGCCATCATCTTCGAACAGCGCGAGGCCCTGGCCAGGATCGCCGGTTGGGCCGCGCAACTGCAGGATTTCCTCCCCCCGGAGGCGTTGGCAACGGAACTGGTCGGTCGGATCGGCGTCGCGGCCAGACACCGTTTGTGAGGTGGCGCCCGCGCCGTCCAGGGGCGGTTATCCCCGGAAGTCGATGCCCACGACGCCGCCGGGTTCTCCGTTGCCGGCGGGGAGCGGCACCGACAGCGTGCGGCAGGGCCGGCCGGTGATGGCGGAGAGATAGACCGGCGAAAGGTACCTTTCCCCGGCCATGGCCTTCTGCCACCACGGCCGGATCCTGGCATCGGCGATGCCGGCCGGAGGGTCCGAGAAGATGAAGGAGCCGTCGGGGCGGCAACTGTAGATTGCCTCGACCTGGCCCTGGTGCGCGGCCATGAAGTGCTGGAGGGCCTGGCGGTGGCCGGGCCCTTCCTTGCCGGCCACCGCGGGCTGGCGGGCCAGAAGAGCCAGCCGCTGCCCGAGCCGGTCGTGATCCCCCTCCCCGGCGCTTTTGCCGCTGTCGGCCTGGAGGAGAAGATGGCCGATGAATTCCCGCATCCCCTCGCTCTGGCTGCCCAGTTCGTCGGAGGCCTGCGCCGTGATCCCGGCGTTGGTCATGTTTTCCTCGGCCATGGTCTCCATTTGCCGCGCCGCCGTGTTCACCTGCTCGATCTCCGTGGATTGCCGCGCGCAGGCGCGGGCGATTTCGGCCATCATCCGCTGGGCGTTCTCCATGCGCTCCTGCACGTGGTGGAAAATCCCGACCACCTGTCCGGTGAGTCGGGTGCCCGCCTGCACCCGGCTCGCCGTGGTTTCGAGGATGGCCTCGGTCTGGTGCGATGAGGCGGTGGCCTCCAGCGCCAGGGAGCGGACCTCCGAGGCGACCACCGCGAAGCCGGCCCCGGCCTCGCCGGCCCGCGCCGCCTCCACCGCCGCATTGAGCGCCAGCAGGTTGGTCTTGAAGGCGATGTCGTTGATGTTCTTGATGACCGAACTCGCGGCGATGCTGGCCTGGGCAATGGCCTGCATGGATTCGCTCAACTGGGTCATGGCCTGGTTGGCCGCCATGATCTCCTGGACGACCTCCCTGATCTGGGCGTCGGCCCGTTGCGCCTCGTTGGCGTTCTCCATGGTCAGGGCCGCCACCCCCTCCAGGGCGTGCACGGTCTGTTCGAGGGCAGCCGCCTTGCGGGTCACGGTCCCGGCCAGGGAC
>JBFLYY010000362.1:0-4610 GCA_040756495.1 Thermodesulfobacteriota bacterium
GTCGTACCCCCGGGCGCCGCACCCCTCGGCCACGATGACGGCGCAGTGCGGCGCGGCTGCCTCGAGATAGTCCACCAGGGCCCACACCAGCCCCACCGGCGTGGTGACGGGCGGGGGAACCGCCTCCACCAGGTTGGGCTTGAGCACCACCCGCCGTTTTCCCCGCAGGCGACGCGCCAGGCCGGCGGCATGGCACAGGCCGGCCACGCCCTCGCTCCAGTTCGTGTGCTCCCGTACCCAGACCCTGCCCTGGTCGTGCTTTTTTCTCTTGGTCATGGTGTCCCCCCTTGTCACTCTACCTGAAAAGCGGAGCGCGGACAACGCATCACCCCATGGCGCCGTCACGCAAAGTATGCTATGGTAGCGAGCCTTTGACAAGGAACCGGAACCCATGCTGGCGATCACCAACCTCTCCATCGTTTACGGCGACAAGCAGCTCTTCAGGAACATCTCGGCCCGGGTCCACCCCCACGAGCGGGTGGGCCTGGTGGGGGTCAATGGCGCCGGCAAGACCACGCTTTTAAAGATCATGGCCGGGGTGAGCCTGGCGGACGACAACGTGGTCCACCGGGCCAAGCGCGCCACCGTGGGCTATCTGCCCCAGGAGATCAGCGACTTTCCCGCCGGCCGCACCCTGTACGCCGAGGCTGAAACCGCTTTTGCCGGGGCCCTGGCCTGGCAGGAGGAACTGGAGACGATCAACCGGCAACTGGCCGCAATGAAACCGGGCGACCCGACGATCACGGAACTCCTCGACCGCCAGGGCGAACTCCAGCACCTTCTGGAGCAGAGCGACATCTTCCGGATGCGGGCCCAGATCGAAAAGGTTCTTCTGGGTCTGGGATTCACGTCCACCGACTTCGCCAAGGATTGCCAGGCCTTCTCGGGCGGCTGGCTCATGCGCCTCATGCTGGCCAAGCTCCTCCTGGCCAAGCCCTCGCTCCTCTTGCTCGACGAGCCCACCAACCATCTCGACATCGAGTCCCTCACCTGGCTCGAGGAGTTTCTCAAGGCGTATCATGGCGCCATGGTCATCATCTCCCACGACCGCGCCTTTCTCGACAACCTCACCACCGTCACCTGGGAGTTGAGCCTGGGCAACCTCACGGTTTACAAGGGCAACTATGCCTACTACCTCAAGGAAAAAGAGCTGCGGCTCGAGATCCAGCGGGCGGCCTACGAGAACCAGCAGGCCATGATCCAGCAGACCAAGCGCTTTGTCGAGCGCTTCCGCGCCACCTCCACCAAGGCGAGCCAGGTGCAGAGCCGGGTCAAGCAGCTGGAAAAGATGGAATTGATCGAGCTGGAGGAGACGGAAAAGGAGGTCTCCTTCCGCTTCCCGCCTGCCCCGGCCTCGGGCCGCCAGATGGTGGAGGCAAGCCACCTCGACAAGGCCTTCGGCCAGCAGCAGGTCTTCCACGACCTGGGCTTTTCCATGCAGCGGGGCGACAAGCTCGCGGTGGTGGGGGTGAACGGCGCCGGCAAATCGACCCTGGTCAAGATCCTTGCCGGCCTCTACCAGCCGGACAGCGGCACAGTGCGCTTCGGCCACAACGTGATGCCCGCCTACTTCGGCCAGCACCAGGCCCAGGAACTCGACCAGCGCTACACGGTGCTCGACACCGTCTATCAGACAACGAGCGACCTCGGCCTCACCCAGGCGCGCTCGCTCCTGGGCGCCTTCCTCTTCCGCGGCGAGGCGGTGGACAAAAAGGTGGCGGTCCTTTCGGGCGGCGAGAAGAGCCGGCTGGCGCTGGCCAAGATGATCGCCACCCCGGCCAATCTCCTCATCATGGACGAGCCGACCAACCATCTCGACATCAGCTCCCAGGAGGTGCTCCAGGAGGCGATGCGCCAGTACGACGGCTCGATCATCGTGGTCTCCCACAACCGCGCCTTTGTCAACGCCTTTGTCAACAAGGTGCTGGAGATCAAGAACGGCCGCGCCACCCTCTACGAGGGAAACATCGACGATTATCTGCGCAAGACCCATGCCGAACAAGGCGCGCCAGCCACGCCAGCGGCAAAACCGGACACCGGAGCGGCCAAGGGCGAAGCCGGCAAGAAGGGCAAGGAGGCGCGGCGCGAGCAGGCCAAACTCCGCCAGCAGAAGAACGAACAGCTCGCCCCGCTCAAAAAGCGGCTCGCCGTTCTGGAAAGCGAACTCTCCGCGCTCGAGGGCCGCAAAAAGGAACTCGAAATGCTCCTTGCCGATCCGGAACTCTACAACCGGCAGGAGGAATTTGCCGAACGGAGCAGGGAGTACAGCGACACCGACCGCCGCCTCAACCGGGCCTACGACGACTGGGCCGAACTGGAGGGAAGGATCGAGGCCATCGAGGCGCAATTTGCGCCTGAATGAATCGGCCGCTTTTTTGCTGCTGGCGCTGCGTAACCCCCTTGACCATCTTATTTTTTGCCAGTATCTTTCCCGCTTGTTTCCCACGGTATCATGCGGCATTCCGGCAACCGCCGCGTAACCTCATTCACCTTTTACCCGAACAGGAGTACCTTTTATGCACACCAATTCCCGTAAAACCCTGCTTCTCGGCCTGGCGCTCACCGCCTCCCTTTCCTTCGCCGGCACGGCCCTGGCCTCCGACGACCATCACGGCCACGCCGCGGCCCCGACCGTTTCCGACGCGGCCGTGCTGAAGAACGCCATCAGCGGCAACGACCGGTTCAAGGCCAAGCACCCCAAGAAATCCTTCGAGGCCTACCAGAAGACCCAGGTGCCGAACCTCACCGTGGTCAGCTGCTCCGATTCCCGCGTCCACACCGACCTCTTCGGCATCGACCCGCACAACAACATCTTCGTGATCCGCGACATCGGCAACCAGATCAAGACCGCGGCCGGCTCGGTGGACTACGGCGTCCGCCACCTGCCCACCAGGATCCTGCTCATCCTCGGCCACTCGGGCTGCGGCGCGGTCAAGGCCGCCATGGGCGACTACTCCGGCGAGACCGCCGGCATCAAGGCCGAACTCGACACCCTGAAGCCGGTCATCGCCGCCGACGACAAGAACGGCGACTTCGACCAGCGCTGGTCCAAGAACGTGGAGCGCAACGTCGATTACCAGGTGAAGCAGGCCATGGAGCAGTATGGCGACAAGGTCAAGGCGGGCCAGCTCACCATCGTGGGCGGCGTCTACGACTTCAACGACTTCTACGGCAAGGGCCGGGGCACCCTGGTGGTCACCAACATCGGCGGCGAGACCGACCCGGCGAAGATCGCGGCGCACCCGGCGATGAAGGAACTCTCCAAGGCCCAGGCCGCCAACCACGTAGGGAGCCTTGCTCCGGCACTGTAGGCGGCATGGTGTCGATCCGCGAACAGATCGAGGAACGGGAGGCGGCCGGTCTTGCTCCGTATGCGACCCTCAGTCGCAACAGCAAGGGCCGCCTCCGGCCTGAAGAGGAATGCACCATCCGGGGCGCCTTCCAGCGCGACCGCGACCGCATCATCCACTGCAAGGCCTTCCGGAGACTCAAGCACAAGACCCAGGTCTTTCTGGCGCCCACGGGCGACCATTACCGGACCCGGCTCACCCACGTGCTCGAGGTCAGCCAGATCGCGCGGACCATCTCCGTGGCCCTGCGGCTCAATGGCCACCTCACCGAGGCCATCGCCCTGGGCCACGATCTCGGCCACACCCCCTTTGGCCACGCCGGCGAGGCGGTGCTGAACGAACTCTACCCCGACGGGTTCCACCACTACATCCAGAGCCTGCGGGTGGTGGATCTGCTCGAAAAAAAGGGCAGCGGCCTCAACCTCACCCACGAGGTCCGGGACGGCATCGCCCGCCACTCCAAGGGACGCAAGGAGATCCTGCCCGACGATCTTTCCGAACTCCCCGCCACCATGGAAGGCCGGGTGGTGCGGGTGGCGGACATCATCGCCTACGTGAACCACGACCTCGACGACGCGGTCCGGGCCGGGGTCTTGAGCGATACGCAGATCCCCGGCCATCTGCGCCGCCTCTTCGGCATCGACCATTCCGAGCGGATCGGCGCCATGGTCCGCGACCTGGTGACCGCAACCCTGGCCAATGGCGGCGAAAAACTCGCCATGAGCCCCGAGGTTCTCGCCGGCATCACCGAACTGCGCGCCTTTCTCTACGACCACGTTTACGAGAACTATCAGGTGCACGGCGACTTCATCAAGGCGAAGAAGGTGATGCGCGAACTGTACGACTACTTCATGACCCACGACGACCACTGGGAAGGGGTCATCGACTACGACGCCGGCACCCCGCGCGCGCTCATGGTCTGCGACTTCATCGCCGGCATGACCGACCGCTACGCCCTGGAACTCTATGAACAGATCTTTCTTCCCAAACCGTGGAGCGTGAAATGACTTCTGCTGCTGCCCCCGAGCGCCGCGACCTGGCCAAGGCCTATGAATTCAAGGAGGTCGAGGCGCGCTGGTACCAGAATTGGCTCGACCACAAGAACTTCCGGGCCACCCTCGACGAGAACAAGCCCGGCTTTTCCATCGTCATCCCGCCGCCCAACGTCACCGGCGTGCTCCACGTGGGCCATGCCTTGAACAACACCATGCAGGATGTCCTGGTTCGCTACAAGCGGATGTGCGGCTACACCACCCTCTG
>JBFLYY010000363.1:0-7787 GCA_040756495.1 Thermodesulfobacteriota bacterium
TGCGGGCGGCGGAAAATTTTCGCCGCTTCTCTTTTTCCCTGGGGAAAATCGGCCGCATGATGTGCTATAGTTGCGGTATGGCACACCAACGCCCACGCCCCCTTTGTTTGTTGCCCCAGGATGCCCTCCGGCTGCTGGTTTCCCTCTCTCTCCTCCTCGCCCTTGCCCAGACCGGCTGCACCTCGCTTCTGGTCCGGTCGGCAATGGCCCCGGCAATGGACAGCCTCCAGTACCAGACCGACCTGGAACTCGTTTGCGATGGGGCGCCGGCCTATCTGCTCATGCTCGACAGCCTGCTGGTCAGGGAGCCGGACGACCGGGCGCTGCTCATGGCCGCCACCCAAGGCTACAGCGCCTATGCCGCGGTGATGGAGGAGTGCGGCCGTCCGGAGCGGGCAGCCGTTCTGGCCGACAAGGCCAGGTGCTACGGGAGCAGGCTGCTCGCCGATCTGGCGCCGGATCTGACGGTGGCCGCGCCGGCGGAGGACTTTGCCGGGGCCTTGGCCGCCCTCGACCGGGAGGCGGCCTCCCAGCTCTTCTGGGGCGGTTACGGGCTTGCCGTCTGGGTCAAGCAGCAGGCCGGTTCGCCGGCGGCGCTCGCCCTGCTGCCCCGTCTCGAGATCCTGATGCAGCGGGTGGTGGCGCTCGACCCGGCCCTGTTCCACGGCGCCGCCCATGCCTTCCTCGGCGTTTACTACGGCGGACGCCCCCTTCTCGTCGGCGGCGATCCGGCCAGGAGCAGGGAACATTTCGAGCAGGGCCTGGCGGTCGGCGGCCGTGACTTCTTGCTCACCCAGGTCGCCTATGCCGAGACCTATGCGCGGCAGACCTTTGATCGCGAACTCTACGAGCGGCTGTTGCGCGAGGTGATCGACTATCCCCTGGACAAACGGCCGGAAATCGCCCTGAGCAACGCCTTGGCCCAGCGCAAGGCCACACGGCTGCTCAGCGAAGTCGAGCGGATTTTTTAGGAGGAATCCCATGCGGATCGGACGCATGCTTCTCGCGGGGCTGTTGGCCTTGCTTCTGGCCGACGGCGCGGTGGCGCAGGCGGCGCCCAGGTATCTCTTCAAGGTGGCGACGCTGGCGCCGGACGGCAGCGTCTGGGCCAGACGCTTCGACGAGTTCGCCGCCGAGGTGCGCCAGAAGTCGGGCGGGGAGATCGATTTCAAGATTTACGCCGGCGGGGTCATGGGCGACGACCGTGCCATGTACCGCAAGATGATGATCGGCCAGCTCCAGGGCGGCGGCTTCACCATGAGCGGCATCGGCGAGGTGGTGCCCGACTTCCGGGTCATGGGCACGCCCTTCCTCTTCCGCTCCTACGACGAGGTGGACGCGGCCAGCGCCAAACTCCTTCCCCTGTTCCAGAAGGCCTTCCGCGCAAAAAACCTCGAACTGGTGGCCATGACCGAGGTGGGGTTCATCTATCCCATGTCCACGGCCCCCATCGCCACCCTGGCGGAGCTGAAGCGCACCAAGTGCTGGGCGCCCCAGAACGATCCGCTGGGCCAGGCCTTTCTCAACCAGATCGGGGTGGTGCCGACCCAGCTTTCCATTCCCGACGTGCTGGCCAGCCTGCAGACCGGCCTCGTGGAGACGGTCTTCAACAGCTTTTACGGTTCCATCGTGCTCCAGTGGTTCACCAAGATCCGCTACATCACCGACCTGCCCTTTGGCTATGCCTACGGCGGGCTGGTTTTCGACGGCCGCAGTTTCGCGAAACTGCCGCCGGCTCAGGCGGCCCTGATCCACGAGGCCGCGCGCCGCCATTTCCCGAGGCTCATCGCCGACACCCGCCAGAGCAATGCCGATTCCCTCAAGGTTCTGACGGGGCAGCATCGCATCGCCCTGGTGCAGCCCAGCCAGGAGGCGGAAGAGGAGGTGCAGCGTTACCGGGAGGCGGTGGTCAGGACGCTCGTCGGCACGGCCTACTCGCGCGAGGCGTATGAGGCGACTGCGGCGGCCCTGCGGGAGCAGCGGGCCAAGCCCGTCAAGGCGCCGAAGAGGCGGTAGGGCGGCGTGTCGGCCAGCGGGATACGCCGGACAGCCACGGCATTGGCGACCCTCTTCCGCCGGCTTGAGGATGGTTTTCTCTGTCTGCTGCTCGCGGTCACGACCGGACTCGCCTGCTGGCAGATCGTGCTGCGTTTCTTCTTCGCCGGCGGTCTGGTGTGGGCCGACGGCCTGCTGCGCTACCTGGTGTTGTGGTCCGGCCTCTTCGGCGCGGTGATCGCCACCCGCGAGGGGCGGCACATCGCCATCGACATCGTCTCCCATCTGGTGCCCGGCGCGTTCATGCCGTCCCTGCGGCTGGTGATCGACCTCTTCAGCGCCCTGGTCAGCGGGGTGCTCACCTGGGCCGCCGTGGTCTTCGTGCAGAACGAGCGGCTCTACGGCGGCGAATTCCTGCTCGCCATCCCCTTCTGGGGCTGGAACCTCGTTTTTCCCATCGCCTTCGGGCTCATCACCCTGCGCTTCCTCGCGGCCGCCGCGGGAGAGGGGCGTTCCCTCCTGCAAATCCGCCAGCTCCGCCAGGGAGGGGAATGAGCCGCCGATGAAGCTCCTCACCCTCGGCACCGTTCTCCTGGCCCTCATCGGCGCCCCGCTCTTCGTCGTCATGGCCGCTCTGGCGCTTCTTGCCTTCCACGGGGTCGGCATCGACCTCTCGGTGGTGATCATCGAGATGTCGCGCCTGGCCGATACGCCGCTGCTGCTTTCCCTGCCGCTTTTCATCTTCGCCGGCACCATGCTCTCGGAGAGCGGCGCCCCCCAGCGGTTGCTCCGCCTTTCCCGCGCCCTGTTCGGCTGGCTGCCGGGCGGTCTCGCGGTGATCGCGCTTTTGGTCTGCGCGCTCTTCACCGCCTTCACCGGCGCCACCGGGGTCACCATCTTCGCCCTGGGCGGCCTGCTCTATCCGGCGCTCATCGCGGACCGCTATTCGGAAAAGTTCACCCTCGGCCTCATCACCACCTCCGGCAGCCTGGGCCTCCTCTTTCCGCCCAGCGTGCCCCTCATCCTCTATGGGGTGATCGCCGAAACCCCCATCGACCAGCTCTTTCTCGCCGGCATCCTGCCGGGGTTCCTCATGCTGGCGCTGCTGGTGCTCTACAGCATGGTCAGGAGCCCTCGGGTTCCCGCCGCCAGCCGGACCATCGACCGGACGACGATACGGGCCGCCCTTGCCGCGGCGGCCTGGGAGCTGCCTCTGCCGGTCATCGTCCTCGGCGGCATCTACGGCGGGGTCTTCGTGGCCAGCGAGGCGGCGGCGGTGACCGCCCTCTACGTACTGCTGGTCGAGGTGCTGATCCACCGCGACATCGACTGGGCGCGGCTGCCCAGGATCATGGTCCACAGCATGATGCTCTTTGGCGGCATTCTCGTGGTGCTGGCCGCCTCCATGGCCTCCACCAACTTCCTCATCGACCAGCAGGTGCCCATGCGCCTCTTCGAGACGGTGCGCCAGTACATTTCAAGCAAATACACCTTTCTCGTCGTGCTGAACCTCTTCCTCCTGGTGGTCGGCGTGCTGCTCGACATCTTTTCCGCCCTGGTGCTGGTGGTGCCGCTCATTCTCCCGGTGGCCCAGGGGTATGGCGTCGATCCGGTCCATCTCGGCATCATCTTCCTCACCAACCTGCAAATCGGCTACTGCACCCCGCCGGTGGGCATGAGTCTTTTCCTGGCCAGCTACCGTTTCGAGCGGCCGGTGGTCGAACTCTACCGCGCCACGGTGCCCTTTCTCGTGATTCTGCTGATCTGTCTCGTCGTCATCACCTATTGCCCCGCCCTGAGCCTCTGGCTGGTGGGGCTGGTCCGCTGACGCCGCTGGAGGACGTCCATGTCGAAAGAATCCCCGCCGTTTCATGCCGAATACGTGAGCTGGCCCAAGATGGTGGCCCTGGGACGCAGACTCGCCCTGCGCATCCGCGATTCCGGTTTCCGGCCGGAGGTCGTCGTGGCCATCGCCCGTGGCGGCTACGTGCCGGCCCGCATCCTCTGCGATTACCTCGGGGTGAGCGAACTGGCCAGCCTGCGCATCGTCCACTACCAGGCCGGGGCGAACAAGGAGAAGCGGGCGCGTCTCCTGGCCCCCCTCAACCTGCCGGTGGCCGGCAAGAGGGTGTTGCTGGTCGATGACCTCATCGACACCGGCGAGACCTTCCAGGTGGCGTTGACGCACCTTTTGGAACTGGGGGCTGCGGAACTGCGAAGCGCGGTGATGCTGGCCAAACCCGGTGCCGGCGCGGAGGCCGATTTCGTGGCGCGGCGCCTCAGAAGCTGGCGCTGGGTGGTCTTTCCCTGGGCCGCGGTGGAGGATCTCGGCGCCTTTGCCCGCGAGCGGCGGATGCCGCGCGAGGCTGCGGCCCTGCAACGCCGTTTCCTGGCCGACTACGGCCTGAAGCTGCCAGCCTGGCTGGCCCGCGACCTGCAACGGGCCGGCGGTTAGCGTGCCGGCCGCCAGCCGTTGCCCGCCTCGTAGAGGATCAGCTCCCAGCTCTCACTCGTCACGTCGTGGCGCACCAGATAGGTGGCGTGGTCGTCAGCAAGCAGCTTGAAGTAGCGGTGGCTCGGCGCCAGCCAGCGGTCGAGCACCGCCACCACCCGCACCTCCCGCTCCCCCAGCCAGAAACGGAAAGGTTCCTCTTCGCCCTCTTGGGCCTCGGCCAGACATGCGACCCGGAGGGGGATACGCGCCTCGGCCATCTCATTCGGCCTCCGGCCGGCGCCCGCCCCGTTGCGCCGCGCCGGTGAGCGGCACGAAGGCAACGGCCAGCACGTTCTCTTCGCCGATCTTCCCGTGGCGGTCCTTGCTGACGACCATCAATTCCTGCACCGAGTGGGGGAGCCCCACCGGGATCACGAGCCGGGCACCGGGTTTGAGTTGGGCGATAAGCGGCGGCGGGATATGGGGGGCTGCGGCGGTGACGATGATGCCGTCGTAGGGGGCGTGGTCCGCGAGCCCCTGGTAGCCGTCGCCTTCCTGCACCGCGACGTTCTCGTAGCCGAGGCGGGCGAGGCGGGCGGCAGCCGCGTGCGCCAGTTCCGGGATGATCTCGATGGTGTGGACCGTTTTGACCAGTTCGGCGAGGATCGCCGCCTGGTAGCCCGAGCCGGCGCCGATTTCGAGGATGACGTCGGTTGCCTCGGGAAGCAGCAGGTCGGTCATCAGGGCGACGATGAAGGGCTGGGAGATGGTCTGGCCGCTGCCGATGGGCAGCGGGCTGTTGTCGTAGGCATTGGGCCTGAACGCCGGAGGGACGAATTCCTCCCGGGCCACCTTGCCCATGGCGGCCAGAACCTGGGCGCTGATGGTGGCGATGCCGGTCAGCCCCCGGGTGTAGAGACATTCCGCTGCGATGGTGCGCAGCATCTCCTCGCGGTCGGCGGTATGGATCGTCATGGCGGACCTCCGCGTGCCAGAATTCTTTTTCATTCTACCCTATTTTTCCGGTGAGGGGCGAGGTTGCCGTTTGGCCCCCATTTCCCTTGATTCTTGGGGCGGGAGGCGGTACCACATTACCAGGGGGAGCGTCTATGGCCGGGCCGGGTTGGGAGCATTTCCATCATGTCGCCGACATCGGGGTCCGGGGCCATGGCGCCACGGTGGAGGAGGCCTTTGTTCAGGCCGCCCTGGCCCTCACCGCCGTGATCGCCGACCCTGCCTCTGTTTCCCCCCAAAGCGGTATCAGCGTCGAGTGCGAGGCGCCCGACCGCGAACTCCTGCTGGTGGACTGGCTCAACGCCATCGTGTACGAGATGGCGGTCCGTTCCATGCTCTTTTCCCGTTTCGCCGTGACCATTACCGGTCAGCGCTTGCACGGCCAGGCGTGGGGCGAGCGGGTCGATGTGAGCCGGCACGCCCCGGCGGTGGAGGTGAAGGGCGCCACCTATACGGCCCTCAGGGTCGCGCAAGAAGGGGGGGCTTGGGTGGCCCAGTGTGTGGTCGATGTCTGACGCGACGGAGGGGTGGCCATGGATCTGAACCTCTTTACCCGCCATGACGAGTATCGCTGGCAGATCAACCCGCGCGGCCGGATGCGGGTGCCGGCGGTGCTCTTTGCCGACGAGCGGCTCATCCGCGAGATGGACGACAAGGTCTACGAGCAGGTGACCAACGTCGCCACCCTGCCCGGCATCGTCCAGGCCTCCTACGCCATGCCGGACGCCCACTGGGGCTATGGTTTTCCCATCGGCGGGGTGGCGGCCTTCGCGCCCGAAGAGGGCGGGGTGATCTCGGCCGGCGGGGTGGGGTTCGACATCTCCTGCGGGGTGCGGACCCTCGTCACCGGAATCCCGGCAACCGAGGTGCTGGCGGTGCAGAAGGAACTGGCCATGGTGCTCTACCGGGCCATTCCGGCCGGGGTCGGCAGCACCGGCGGCCTGCGCCTCGATGCCCACGAGATGGACGCCATGCTCTCCGGCGGCGCCCGCTGGGCCGTGGCTCGGGGCTATGGCCGCAAGGAGGATCTGTTGCGGATCGAGGAGCATGGCGAGATGAGCGGCGCCGAGCCGGACGAGGTCTCGGATCACGCCAAGAAGCGGCAGCGCGACGAGATGGGCACCCTCGGTTCCGGCAACCATTACCTTGAGGTGCAGCAGGTGATGGAGATCTACGATGCGAAAACCGCCGCGGCCTTCGATTTGCGGGTCGGCGAGGTGGTGGTCGGCATCCACTGCGGCTCCCGGGGCTTAGGTCATCAGATCGGCACCGAGTTCATGAAGCGCATGGCCATGGCCGCCGGCAGGTACGGCATCGAACTGCCGGACCGCGAGTTGGCCTGCGCGCCGCTCGCCTCTCCGGAAGGGCGCGCCTATCTCGGCGCCATGCGGGCTGCCATCAACTGCGCCCTGGCCAACCGCCAGATTCTCACTCACCTGACCCGCGCGGCCTTTGCCGAACTCTTCCCCGCTGCCGATCTGGCCCTGCTCTACGACGTGTCGCACAACACCTGCAAGTTCGAGGAGCATGTGGTGGAGGGGCGTATCCGCCAGCTCTACATCCACCGCAAGGGTGCGACCCGCGCCTTTGGCCCGGGCCATCCGGAGCTGCCGGAGGTGTTCCGCGACACCGGCCAGCCGGTCCTGATCGGCGGCACCATGGGCACGGAATCCTACATCCTGGCGGGAACCGCGGAAAGCGAGACGCGGGCTTTCAGTTCCGCCTGCCACGGCGCGGGCCGCGCCATGAGCCGCCATGCCGCCCTTAAGAAATGGCGGGGCCGCCAATTGGTGGACGAACTCGCCGGCCGCGGTATCCTGATCCGCAGTCCCTCCTCGCGGGGGGTGGCCGAGGAGGCGCCCGGCGCCTACAAGGACGTGAGCGCGGTGGTGGAGGCGGCGCACCAGGCCGGGCTCGCCCGGAAGGTAGCCCGGGTCGAGCCGCTTGCCTGCATCAAGGGATAGGGAAGACAATGAACGACGCAGCGAAACGAAACGCGCCGCAGGCCTCCGTTGCCCGCCTGGTCGGGAGCCGAAAATTCTGGTGGTCGCTTGTCCTGTTCGGGGTTGTTGGCCTTCTGGGGTGGCATTTTTTCTGGCAGCGTGGTGATACCGCACTCCATGCCTCCGGCACCGTGGAGGGGGTGGAGGTTGAGATCACCAGCAAGGTCGCTGGCCGCATCGCCACCATTTGCTGCCGGGAAGGGGAGATGGTCAAGGCCGGTGACGTGGTGGTGCAGCTTGCGAGTGAGGATCTTGCCGCCGCGGTGGAGCAGGCCGCGGCCGAAATCGCGAGCGCCGAGGCGGAACTCCGGCGCGCCAGGGCGCAGGAGGTGGAGGCCCGC
>JBFLYY010000364.1:0-2020 GCA_040756495.1 Thermodesulfobacteriota bacterium
CTGCTCGATGCCGAGCGCATCGACGCCACCGGCGTGCCGGTGGTGCAGGTCAATACCGGCGCCGGCTGCCACCTGGACGCCGACATGGTCCACCGGGCGCTCCATACGCTGGCGCCGCCGGACCGCTCGCTCCTTTTCATCGAAAACGTCGGCAACCTGGTCTGTCCGGCCATGTTCGACCTGGGCGAAGCGGCCAAGGTGGTAATCATCAGCGTCACCGAGGGCGAGGACAAGCCCCTCAAATATCCGGCCATGTTCGCCGCAGCCACGCTCTGCCTCATCAACAAGATCGACCTCCTGCCCCATCTCGATTTTTCGGTGGAACGCTGCATGGAGTATGCCCGCCGGGCCAACCCCGATCTCGCCTTCCTCCCCCTTTCCGCCCGCAGCGGTGAGGGCATGGATGCGTGGCTCACCTGGCTCGATGACGCGGTCCGCCACGCCTGATGCTGGGCGCGCCGGCCGGCTGCGTTGGCGCATTGATATCCGCGGCGTGGTCCAGGGCGTGGGTTTCCGTCCCTTTGTCCATCGTGAGGCCGTGGCGTACCATCTCACCGGCAAGGTGGTCAACACCGGCCAGGGCGTGGTGATCGAGGCCCAGGGGGACGAAGGGGCGCTCAGCCGTTTTGTGGCGGCCTTGCGCTCCAAGGCGCCGGCCGCGGCCGTGCTCCAGGACGTCACCATCTCGCCGTTGCCGCTCGTGGCGGAGACCGCCTTTGCCATCGGCCGTTCCGAGGCCACCGGCAGCCCCAGCGCCGGTATCCCGGCGGATCTCGCCCTCTGCCCGGAGTGCCTGGCCGAACTCTTCGATCCCGGAAACCGCCGCTTTCGCTATCCCTTCATCAACTGCACCAACTGCGGCCCCCGCTACACCATCACCCGGGCCATCCCCTACGACCGGCCCCAGACGAGCATGGCCCCTTTCTCCATGTGCAACGACTGTCGGGCCGAGTACGAAGATCCGGCAGACCGCCGCTTCCACGCCCAACCCAACGCCTGCCCGAGTTGCGGTCCGCACCTCTGGCTGGCCGATGCCGCGGGGCAGCGGTTGGCGGAGCGGGAGGCAGCGGTGGCAGCGGCTGCAGAGCGGTTGCAAGCGGGCGCCATCCTGGCGCTCAAGGGCATCGGCGGTTTCCATCTGGCGGTGGACGCGGCCAACCACGAGGCCGTGCAGCGGCTGCGGCAGCGCAAGGGCCGCGAGGAAAAGCCCCTGGCGGTCATGGTGCGCGATCCGGCCCGCGCCCGCCAACTCTGCCGGCTCACCGCAGCCGAAGAGGCCTTGCTGGATTCCGCGGCCGCGCCCATCGTGCTGGCGCCCAAGCAGCCGGGCCATGGCCTGTCGCCGGCCGTGGCGCCGAAGAGCGACCGCTTCGGTGTCATGCTGGCCTATGCCCCGCTCCACCATCTGCTGCTGGCCGAAGGACCGGCGGTGCTGGTGATGACCAGCGGCAACCCGAGCGAGGAGCCGATCTGCATCGACAACCAGGAGGCCTTGCAGCGTCTGGCCGGGATCGCCGACTTCTTTCTCTGCCACGACCGCGACATCCTTAGCCGGGCCGACGATTCGGTGCTCTGGCATTTGGCCGGCGAAACGCGAACGATCCGCCGGGCCCGCGGCCATGTGCCGCGGCCCATCCTTCTTGCCGCCGATGGCCCGGCGGTGCTCGGGGTGGGCGGGGAACTCAAGAACACGATCTGCTGCCTGAAGGGCGACCAGGCGTGGGTGAGCCAGCACCTCGGCGACCTGAAGTCCCTGGAGGGGTTCGCCTTCTTCCGGGAGACCGTGGCCCATCTCGGCCGCATCTACGAGGTGACGCCGGAGCTGGTGGCGCACGATCTCCACCCCGCCTATCTCTCGACCCGGTGGGCCAGGGAGCAGGACGGGGTGCCGCGGCTTGGCGTGCAGCACCACCATGCCCATCTGGCCGCCTGCCTCGGCGAGAACCGCCATGCCGGGCCGGCCATCGGGGTGATCCTCGACGGCACCGGCTACGGCACCGACGGCACCATCTGGGGCGGC
>JBFLYY010000365.1:0-9714 GCA_040756495.1 Thermodesulfobacteriota bacterium
AGGAAAAACCACGGCGAGGCGGAACCGCCCGGCCGCGGATTCGTAACATTTTCTTATACCCCGCGGCGCGGTTTTTGGCGAGCAAATCGCAGCGGTCGGTCACCGCCTGCCGCGCGCTCAGACCTGATCGGCCTCGGCAACCGGGGTCCACTCCTTGGCCACCAGCTGCCGGGCCTTTTCGAGGAAGGGGCCGAAGGTTGCGGAATCGCGAGCGCTGAGCGCCACCGCCTCGTGCAGATCCAGCTGCTCCCGGACCAGGGCCGGAGCGACGAGATCGATCTTGTTGAAGATGGTAAGCCGCGGGATCCCGTCGAGACCGAGTTCCCGGAGGATCCCCTCCACCACGGCCATGTGGTCACCAAAGCGGGGGTTGCTCAGATCGACCACATGGAGGAGCACGTCCGCCTCATGGAGTTCTTCGAGGGTCGCCTTGAAGGCCTGGAGGAGTTCCGCCGGCAGGTGGCGGATGAAGCCCACGGTGTCGGTGACGATCACCTCCATGTCCTGGGGGAAGCGGAGGCGGCGACTGGTGGGGTCGAGGGTGGCGAAGAGCTTGTCCTCGGCCACGATCTCGCTGCCGGTAAGGGTGTTCAAGAGCGTCGATTTGCCGGCATTGGTGTAGCCGACCAGGGAGAGGACCGGCAGTTCGCGCTTGCGCCGCCTTGCCCGGCGCTGGGAACGCTCGCGCGCCACCTCTTCGAGCTTCTTGTCGAGCTTGTTCAGGCGATCCTTGATCCGGCGACGGTCCACCTCGAGGCGGGTCTCGCCGGGGCCGCGGCCGCCGATGCCGCCGGTGAGCCTGGAAAGGGCGTCGTCGCGGGTGGCAAGGCGCGGCATCATGTACTTGAGCTGGGCCATCTCGATCTGCAAGCGCCCTTCCCGGCTCAACGCCCGGCGGGCGAAGATGTCGAGGATGAGCTGGGTGCGGTCGATGACCCGGAGTTCCGTATGGTCGGTGATGGAGCGGATCTGCGAGGGATTGAGTTCCTGGTCGAAGACCAGCAGGTTGGCATTGAGTTGCAGGGCCCTGAGCATGATCTCGCCCAGCTTGCCCTTGCCGAGGATGAAGCGGGGGTTGATCTGATCGCGCCGCTGGACCACGGTCTCAAGAACCACCACGTCGTCGGAGCGAGCCAGTTCCACCAGTTCGTCCATGGACTCCTGGGCCTTGGTCTTGGGCGCGGTGGTGACGCTCACCAGGATGGCGCGGTCGCGGCCCTCGTCCACCTTCCTCGTGGGCCGGGAACGGGCGAATTCGTCCTCCAGGGCGGCGAGCCGGGCCCGCAGATCGCGGGGCTGTCGGGAGGGCACCACCGGCGGCAGGAAGACCCAGTTGCGGCCGTCCACCGGCTCCGGCACCAGATGGGCGGAGTAGAGCCGCTCCGGCAGGCCGTCGGGCTGCGCCTTGATCACGGTGAGGCAGTCGAGGCGCAGGAAGAGGAGGTCCATCAGGTCGTCCTGGCTGATCTCCTCGCCGGCCAGGTGGGTATGGACGAGGCGCAGCCCCTTGAGGCGGCCCGCCGCGCCGCGGAACTGGCCAAGGGCCGGGATGAGCAGCCCTTTGTGGTCGCCGACGAGAACCAGCTCCACCTGGCCGGAGCGGTTCAACAGCACGCCGAGCTGACGGTTCAGTTCCACGGAGAGGGCGGTGAGTTCACGGGCCAGCTCCGGGCTCACGATGAGGTCCGGCTCCACCCGGCGGCGGGTGAGGCGCTCCAGGGCCTTGAGGTGGACCGTTTTCAGTCCCGCGATATTGCCGCTGATCGTGCTGATGGCACCCTCCCTTTGCCGCGCCCGCTCGTCAGGCGGAACGGTCGCGCAGGATGCGCTTGTCGCCCACCCGGATGGTGAGCTTGGTCTTGTCGAAGTACTCCAGGAGCGGGATGGAGAACTTGCGGGTGAGCCCGGTGAGGTCTTTAAAGCGGGGGGCGTCGATCTCCCCCTCCTTTTTGATGAAGGCGGCCACCTTCTCCTTGAGCGCCGCCAGGGCCGCAGCGTCGAAATAGAGATCCTCCGAGACCTTGACCAGGAGCCCTTCCCGCACCAGAACCTCCTGCACCTCCTGCACGAGTTTCGCGGGATAGGTGGCAAAACGGTCGCGCACCTCCTTGACCGTGGGGGTGGCAAGGCCCGCCTCGCGGTAGCAGGCGAGCATGCCGGCACGGAGCGCCTCGGCATCGGCGGCCAGGGAGACCTGATGGGAGGCGAGGCGGATGGTGGTGGTATCGAGCACGGTAATACCGCGCTTGCAAAGGTCGGCAAGGAGCAACTGGAAAAGGCGCTGGTCGAGGGCGCGGTGCAGCCGGCTGCGCAGTTCTTCGAGCGGCAGTCCCTGTTTCATCGGCTGCTGGCGGTGGAATTCGGCAAGGAGCGCCTCCACCTGGCTGCCGAGACTGTCGAGCACGGTGGCGGCAATGAGGCGCTGCCGCTCGGAATCGACCATGATGACCCGGCGATTGGTAAGGAGCGGGTCGATCACTTTTTTCAGGCGCTTGCCAAAGAGGCCGAGCTTCACCGCGAGTTCCGCCATGGGCAGTCCCACGAGCCCCGCCTCCTCCAGATGAAAGAGGGCCAGTTCCTCCTGGGAGCCGGAACGGTAGAGGGCAAAGGCGCGCTGGTTGCTCTCCTTGTGGCGGCGGCGCCGGGGCGGCGAGCAGTTCCAGATCACGCCGCCGCCGATGGTGGCAACCGGCGAATAGCTGCGGATCACGTAGTGGTCGCCGGGCCAGACCGAGGCCGGCTCTTCGAGGAGGAGCTGGACATCGGCGTGGCTGCCGGGTGCGATTTCGTCCGCGGCCAGCACCACCACCCGGGCCATGATCTCGGCAGTGCCGAGATGGAGCCGCACCCGGGCCCGGTTCTTGAGGGGCTTGTCGTTCGACGAGAGGTGGAGAAAATCGGCATCGAGGCGCAGGGAGGGCTGGAGGCAGCCAGCGGAGGCAAGGACGTCGCCCCGCGCCACCTGTTCCTTCTCCACCCCCTGGACGTTGATGGCGGTGCGGTTTCCCGCCTCCACCTCCTGGCGCTCGGCGCCATGCACCTGGATGCCGCGAATCCTGCCGGCCACGCCGCTGGGGTAGAAGACCACCTCCTCGCCCGTCTTGATCCGGCCGGAGATGGAGGAGCCGGTCACCACCACGCCGAAGCCCTTCATGGTGAAGACCCGATCCACCGGCAGGCGGAATGGGCCGTAGGCCTCGGCAAAGTCGCTCTCCCGCACGAGCCGGTCGATGACCGTGCGCGCCTCGCCGAGCCCCTCGCCGGTCACGGCGGAAACCGCCACCATGGGGGCCTCGGCCAGGAAGCTGCCGGCGAGGAAGGAGCGCACCTCCTCCTGCACCAGGGCCAGCCAGTCGGGCTCCACCATGTCCTTCTTGGTGATGACGACAAGGCCTCTCTTCACGCCGAGGAGCTTGCAGATCTCGAAATGTTCGCGGGTCTGGGGCATGATCCCCTCGTCCGCCGCGACGATGAAGGCGACCAGGTCGATGCCCGCGGCACCCGCCACCATGTTCTTGACGAAGCGCTCGTGGCCCGGCACATCGACGATGCCGAGGCGATGGCCGCAGGGCAGATCGAGATAGGCAAAACCGAGTTCGATGGTAATGCCCCGCGCCTTCTCCTCCTTGAGCCGGTCGGTGTCGATGCCGGTCAGGGCCTTGACGAAGCTGGTTTTGCCATGATCGACATGGCCGGCAGTGCCGAGCACGACCTCGCGCATCGCTTACCAGCCTCCGATGAGGAAGGGGTTGCTGCGCGCCTCGTCGCCCACGGTGGAACGGGAGCCGCCGTAGCCGTGGCCCGGCCAGACCACGGTCTCTCCAGGCAGGGTGAGGATCTTCTCCTTGATGGAATCCATGAGCTGGCGCGTATCGCCGCCGGGAAAATCGGTGCGGCCCACGCCGCCGGCAAAGAGGGTGTCGCCGGTAAAGAGGTGGGGGGCGTGGTAGAGGCAGATGCCGCCCGGCGTATGGCCCGGGGTATGGAGCACGGTGAGTTGCACGTTGCCCACGGCGAGGGTGTCGCCGTCGCGCACCACCTTGTCCGGCGGGGGCGAGGCAGGCAGCCCCAGCATGGCGAAGTACTCCCGCACCTCCGGGTTGCCGAAAAAGGCGGCGTCCTCGGCATGGAGCACGATTTTCGCCCCGGTGGCCGCCTTGATTCTGGCGTTGCCGCAGACATGGTCCGGGTGGCCGTGGGTGCCGACGATGTAACGGATGGTCAGCCCCTGACGCTCGATGAAGTCGAGGATGTCCTGCTCATGGCCACCGGCATCGATGACGAGCCCCTCCTTGGTCTCCTCGCAGGCCACCACGTAGCAACAGACGCCCATGGAACCCACCACCATCTGCTTGATCAGCATGATTTTTCCTTCCCTTGGCGGCACAACGGAATCAGCAGTTGCACTTGTTCGGATCGCAGCCCGTGGGGCCGCAGGCGCAGCCGCCGGCCATGGCCAGGGGGATCATCGGCCCTTTCACCGGCAATTCCTCTTCGACCTTGGCCAGCATCGCCTCGAAGGCCGCGGTGGCGTGACCGGAGGCACCCGAGGAGAGGTAGGGGGTGCCGTCGTCGCCGGCCGTCACCACCTTGGGGTCCACCGGGATGCGGCCGAGGAATTTCAGGCCGAACTCCTTGGCCAGCTGTTCGCCGCCGCCGGTCTTGAAGATCTCCACCGGCTTGTCGCAGTGGGGGCAGATGAAGCCGCTCATGTTCTCGACCAGCCCCAGGATCGCCATCTTCACGTGCTTGCAGAAGTTGATCGACTTGCGCACGTCGGCCAGGGCCACCTGCTGCGGGGTGGTCACCACCAGGGCCTTGGCGTCCTTGATGGTATGGGCCACGGTCATGGGCTCGTCGCCGGTGCCGGGAGGGGCGTCGATCACCAGATAGTCGAGGTCGCCCCAGGCCACGTCGGCGATGAACTGGCGGATCGCCTGGTTCTTCAAGGGGCCGCGCCAGATGATGGGCTCGTCGCGGTTCTCCATCATGCTCTCCAGCGACATCACCTTGAGGTTCTCGCTGTACCGCATGGGCGGCATCTTGCCCTCCCTGGTCAGCTCCCCTTCCATACGGCCGTGCATGTTGAGCATGCGGACGATGTCCGGGCCGTGCAGATCCACGTCCATGAGCCCGACCTTGTAGCCCTTCTTGGCGAGACCGATGGCCACGTTCACCGAAACGGTGCTCTTGCCCACCCCGCCCTTGCCGCTCATCACCAAAATCTTGTGGCGGATGCGGCCAAGCGACTGATCGATGGCCACGTTCTGCTGCGCCACCGCGGCATCGGCCGAGCCGCAGGTTGTCTTCTTGCTGCCACAACTGGAACCGCACTGTGCCATGATCGAACCTCCCAAACTGTATAGGAAACGAAGAACGTGTATGAACGGTGAAAACTGGCGCAACTATAATGCACCAGGGGCCACTTGGAAAGGGTGAAACCGGAAGGGGGCGCCAGGGGGCAAAAACAAAGGCCGGACAACGCCGGCCTTGCAAAACGAGCGAATGGAGACGCCCCCCTTACTTCATGGGGATGAACTCGGTCCGCTCCATGGCCAGTTCCATGGAGAAGCGGAAGGTCTCCAGGCTGAAGACCATGCGGCGGTTGTCCTGGAACTCGGAGTCCGGGGTGAGGGTGATGGCGCTGTTCAAGGCAATCGCCTTGGGCTGGCCCATGTTGGAAACGAGGTCGAACTTGCTCTCCACCATGCGGAGCGAACGGCCCATGACCTGGTTGGTCATCTCGCCCATGGTGTCCACCACCTCGGCCGAGGTGTAGTCCTTGGCCAGCTCGCTCTCCGGCAGCCCCATGTTGAGCATGTAGCTCCGGTAGAGTTCCATGGCCGCATCGGCGGAGAAGTTCATCACCACCAGACCGTTGTAGTCGCCGGTGAACTGGACGAAGCAGCCCAGTTCCGGCCGCAGGCTCACCTTGGGGATGGACTGCAGGGTATTGGAGTATTTGAGGCTCTTGCCGGTGCCCTTGTCCAGGGTCTTCTTGGTGGCCTGGCAGAAGAGGTTGGCAACGGTGTCGATGGTGGCGAGTTCCACGTTGTGCATGCCGAAGATTCCTTTGCATCTCTTGAATTGGCGGCCGACGCGGCCGCGACGACGGCGCCCCGAATACCGGCGCCACGTCTTTATCTAGCCGAAATTTCGGCTTCCGGCAAGCGGGAAGGAAAGAGCCTCTACCGCCGGTTCGCGATTCCCCGGATCCGCTCCCCGATCTCGTTGGCCTTGGCCAGGATGGCGGGCTCGTCCAGGGTGAGGAGCCTGCGGTTCTCCATCACCACCTGGCCGTTGATGATGGAGTGAACCACGTCCCCGCCCCGGGCCGCGTACACGAGGTGGGACGGGATGTGGTAGAGGGGGGTGAGGTGGGGCTGGTCGAGGTCGAGGACGATCAGGTCCGCCTTCTTGCCCGTTTCGAGGGAACCGATCATTCTTTCCGCCCCCAGCAGCCGGGCACCGCCGCGGGTCGCCATGGCGAGCACCGTCTCGGCGGACATCACCGTGGAATCGAGGCGCTGCACTTTGTGGATCTTCGCGGCGGTGTCCATCTCGCCGAACATGTCCACGTCGTTGTTGCTGGCAGCACCGTCGGTGCCCAGGCCCACGGTGACCCCGGCCGCAAGGAGATCCGGCACCGGCGCGATGCCCGAGGCAAGTTTGAGATTACTCTCCGGGCAGTGGGCCACCTTGACGCCGCGCCGGGCCAGGAGTTCGATCTCCTCGCCGGTCAGCTCCACGCAGTGGTCCGCCACCACCCGATCATCGAGCAGCCCCAGACCGTCGAGATGGGCCACCGGCCGTACGCCGTGTTGCTTCACGCAGCCCGCCACCTCCTCTTTCGTCTCGGAGAGGTGGATCACATAGAGGGCCTCGTGCTGCGCCGCCACCTTCTTGAGGCGCTGGAGCAGGCCTGGCGAACAGGTATAGACCGCATGGGGGTCCACGGTGATGGTGATGCACGGGTCGCCTTTGTAGGCGGCAAACATCTCCTCCACGCAGGCAAAGCCGTTTTCGAGTTCGCCGTAGTTGGGCGAGGGAAAATCGTAGAGCACCTCGCCGATCCAGGCCCGCATCCCGCTCTTCCTGGTGGCGGCCGCCACCTCCCGGGCAAAGAGGTACATGTCGCAGAAGCTGGTGGTGCCGGACTTGATCATCTCGGCCAGGGAAAGAAGCGTCGCGTGGTGGACGATCTCCTTGGTGAGCGTGGCCTCGGCCGGAAAGATGTACTCGGTGAGCCAGGTCATCAGGGGCAGGTCGTCGGCCAGCCCCCGGAAGCAGGCCATGGGGGCGTGGGTGTGGGTATTCACCAGCCCCGGCATGATGAGGCCGCGCGGGGTATGCAGCCGTTTGGCCTGCGGGTAGCGGGTAGCCAGTTCCGCCGCCTTTCCCACGGCCACGATGGTGTCGCCGCTAATGGCCACCGCGCCTTCCTCCACCACCTTCCCCGTCGCATCCATGGGCAGCAGATGGCTGCCGCTCACCAGCAAATCGGCCTCGTTCGTCATGTCCGTTCCGTCTCGGGTTGCCATCAGATTTCCTGGAGAAAGGCCACCAGCAGTTCCTCAAGGCGCTCACCGCACCGCTCGGTCTCGGCGATGATTTCGTCGATGAGGATGGGCTTGAAGTTGTCCGGGTCGTTCACGTTGGAGACCACCGAGACCCCGACCACCGTAAGCCCCGCGTGGATGGCGACGATTACCTCCGGTACCGTGGACATCCCCACGCTATCGGCGCCGATCTGGCGCAGATAGCGCGTCTCGGCCGGGGTTTCGAGGCTGGGACCGGGGATGGCGACATAGACGCCGCTGGTCACGTTGGGGGTGCCGAGCCGGGCCGCGCAGCGGAACATGGTCTCGATCAGAACCGGGTCGTACGGCGCGGAAAGGTCGGGGAAACGCGGCCCCCAGGCGTCGATGTTCGGACCGCGCAGGGGGTTGTCGGGAATCAGGTTGAGGTGGTCGCGGATGAGCATGATGGTGCCGGGGGCAAAGGCCGGATTGAGGCCGCCCGCGGCATTGGAGACGATAAGGGTCTTGGCCCCGAGCAGGGCGAGCACCCGCACCGGCATGGTGAGTTCCCGGGTGGAATAGCCCTCGTAGAAATGAAAACGCCCCTGGAGCGCTGCCACCCGTTTGCCAGCCAGGGTGCCGACGATGAGATTGCCGGCGTGGCTTGCCACCGTGGCGTGGGGGAAGTGGGGAATCTCGGCATAGGGGATGACCCGCGCCTCTTCGATACGGTCCGCCAGGCCGCCCAGGCCGGTGCCCAGCACCAGGAGAATCTCCGGCGGCGGGCCGATGCGGGCGGCCAGAAACCGCACCGCCGCCTCCACCTCGTTTTGGAACCGTGCCATTGCCTCGCGCATACCTACCCTCTCGCAGGATTTTGCAAAAGTCGTCCCTGACCCTTTGCAGCAACGAACCCGCAGAAGTGGATTCCGCGGGTTCTCGCAATTTTCGCGGGGTACGAACTTGCGGGAATTGGCGCCCCATCCCCGGGGCGCACGCAGGCTGCCTGTCCGCAACACTCTACCTGATCGGCCAGGAGGGAGAAAGGGAAAATCACGCCAGCGGCAGGGTAAAGACGAAGGTGGTGCCCTGCCCTGGCCGGGACTCGAAATAGAGCTGGCCGCCATGGCCCTGTTCGACGATGAACTTGCAGGAGGCAAGCCCCAGGCCGTTGCCCTGCGACTTGGTGGTGAAATGCGCCTGGAAGATCCGGTCCTTGAGGTTCTCGGGAATGCCCAGGCCCTGGTCGCGCACCCGCACCACGGCTTGACCATCCTTGCGCCCCACCTCGACCTCGATGGCCGAGCCGGGGCCGCTCGCCTGGGCGGCGTTGACGATGAGGTTGCTCAAGACCCGGCGGATGTCGATGCTGCTGAAGACGAACGCCGGCAGCTCCTCCTCCACCCGCACCCGCAACTCCTTGCCCGCCAGGTCGGGATGGGCCGCGAACTCCGAGGCCACCACCCCCCGCACCAGCTCTCCCAGCGAATGGCTCACCTTGCGGGTCGGCCAATCCAGCCGTTTGGCGCTGGCCAGGGCCTCGTCCATCATGAGGAGCAGGTTGTCGCGGGCCAGGGTCATGTACTGGACATAGCGGTGACCCGCCACCTCGGGCACCTTCTTCTCCAGCACCTCCAGCAGGTAGAAGGGCGAGAGCAGGTTCTTCATGTCGTGGATCATCATGTTCGCCTTCTCGCACTCCGCGGCAATCTCCTCGGTGTCGCGGCGGATGCGCTGGCTCAAGGTGGTCATCATGGCGACCAGCGACGGCGGCTGGCGGGAGAAAAACTCATGGAAGAGTTCCATGGTGACCCGCAGCAGAAAGGAGGGCATGATCGCCTGGACGCTGGCGGAACGGGTTTTCTGCTCGATGATGGCCATTTCGCCCACGTAGTCCATGGGCTCGATGGTGGTGATGGTGCGGCTGTCGCGGGTGACCTTGAGGCGGCCCCAGACCAGGAGGAACATGTCGCGGCCCGGCTCGCACTGGCGGAAGAGGAAGGCGCCCTCGGAAAGGGTGACCTCGTCCACCTTGGCGGCGAACTCGACGAGATCCTCCTCGGAAAAGGAGGAAAAAAGATCGATCTTTTTGAGAAAGGCCAGACGTTCGGCAAGTTCCATCGCATCCCCCATGCCCCGCCTTCCCTGGCGGTTCGCACTATCAGACTAGCATCAGCCACGCCGGGATTCCAGC
>JBFLYY010000366.1:0-2277 GCA_040756495.1 Thermodesulfobacteriota bacterium
GGCCACGTTGAACCTGCTGACCTCGGCGGTGCCGCCCTGCTGGCGAATGGCCGCAGCGGTCTCCTCGGCTGCCGCCTGATTGCCCACGTAGTTGACCACCACCGTGGCACCCATGGCCGCCAGGCGCAGACAGATGGCCCGGCCGATGCCCCGGCTGCCGCCGGTGACCAGGGCGATTTTTCCGTTCAGACTCATCGTGCGTTCCTCCCCCGCATGCGTTCGGTCAACTTCGGCACGATCTCGAAGAGATCGCCGACCACGCCGTAGGTGGCCACGTCGAAGATCGGGGCGTTGGGATCCTTGTTGATGGCGATGATGGTCTCGGAGGACTGCATGCCAACGAGATGCTGGATCGCGCCGGAGATGCCGCAGGCGATGTAGAGCTTGGGGGCCACGGTCTTGCCGGTCTGGCCGACCTGGTGCGGGTAACCGATCCAGCCGCTGTCCACCGCGGCGCGGGAGGCGGCCACCGCCCCGCCGAGCACCTCGGCGAGTTCACGGATCTGGGCAAAGCCCTTGGCGTCGTCGAGGCCGCGACCGCCGGCCACCACCACATCCGCCTCACTCAGGTTGATCTGATCCTGCTCCTCCAGCACGCTCTCGATCACCCGCACCCGCGACTTGAGGCGGTCGGCAGCGGGCTTCACCTCGACGATGGCCCCCTGGCGGGCAGCGTCGCGGGCCAGCGGCTTCATGACCATGGGCCGGACGGTGGCGATCTGCGGCCGGGTATGGGGGCAGACGATGGTGGCCATGATGTTGCCGCCAAAGGCGGGCCGGGTCTGGAGCAAGGCGCCGTCCTCGACGCGGATGGCCAGGTCGGTGCAGTCGGCGGTGAGCCCGGTGGCGAGCGAGGTCGCCACCCGCGGGATGAACGAGCGGCCGATGGCAGTGGCGCCGGCCAGCACGATCTCGGGCCGGTGCTCACGGATGAGATCGGTGAGCACGTTGCCGTAGGCATCGTCGGTAAAATGGGCCAGGGCCGGATCATCGACCCGGTAGACCGTATCGGCGCCCGCGGCAACCAGTTCCTCGGCCTGGCCGGCAAGGTTCGAACCGATGAGCACGGCGGCAAGTTTCACGCCCCGCTGGTCGGCGAGTTTGCGGCCGGCGCCGAGCAACTCGAAAGACACGGGCGCGGTGCGGCCGTGGCGGTGTTCGGCATAGACCCAGACGCCGGACCAGTCGGCGAGATTGCCCTTGGTGGCGCGCTCTTCCCGTTCGATGGCAAGCGCCCCCACCTCGCAGGCGTCCACGCAGTTGCCGCAGAGGGTGCAGTTGTCACCCACCACGGCGTGTCCTTCCTCGATCTTGATGGCGCCGAAGGTGCAGGTCTGCTCGCAGATCCCGCACCCGATACACGCTTCGATATCGATCCGTAACATGCTCTCCCGTCCCCTTAGAGCAGAGATTCCAGTTTCTCGGCCAGCTTCGCCACGACCTCGTCCACCGATCCGGTCAGCATGGCACGCTCGCCGCGGACCTGCGGGGTAAAGACCCGCACCACCTGGGTGGTGGAGCCCTTGAGCCCGATCTGGTCCGGGTCCGCCTCGATGTCGGCGGCGTTCAGGGTGGTGATGGCGATGGACTTGGCCTTCATCTTGCCCTTGAGCGAGGCAATCCGCGGCTCGTTGATCTCCTTGACCACGGTGACGAGGGCCGGCAGGTTCATCTCCACGGTGTCGTGGCCGTCGTCCATCATGCGCTGGAGGCGGATGGCGCCGTTCTCGCAGGAGAGCACCTTTTTCACATAGGCGGCATAGGGGATGTCGAGGCGCTCGGCAATGCCCGGGCCGACCTGGGCGGTATCGCCGTCGATGGCCTGCTTGCCGCAGAGGATGAGGTCGGCACCGCCGATCTTCCTGATCGCCTGGGAGAGGGTGTGGGTGGTGGCCCAGGTATCGGCGCCGGCAAAGGCGCGGTCGGAGACGAGGACCGCCTCGTCCGCCCCGCAGGCCACGGCCTCGCGCAGGGTTTCCCCGGCCTGGGGCGGGCCCATGCTGAGCACGGTCACCGTGCCGCCGTACTGCTCCTTGAGCCGCACCCCCTCTTCCAGGGCATGACGGTCATAGGGGTTCATGATCGACTGCACGCCGTCGCGCGCCAGGGTGTTGGTGTTCGGGTCCAGGCGCACATCCTTGGCGTCCGGCACCTGCTTCACGCAGACAACGATCTTCATGGATCAGGTGTACTCCTTGTTCAGTTCCTGGCCGACGACATTGCGCTGGATCTGGTTGGTGCCCTCGTAGATCTGGAGGATCTTGGCGTCGCGCATCA
>JBFLYY010000367.1:0-2757 GCA_040756495.1 Thermodesulfobacteriota bacterium
CGCCGCCGTGGTCGGCCACCGCCGTGCCGGCAATGGCAAGCCCCAGGCCGGTGCCCGATTTCTTGGTGGAAAAATAGGGCTCGAAAAGGCGCAGTTTGTCCTCGTCGCGCACCCCTGGACCGCTGTCGGCCACCTCCAGGGTCACCAGTTTCCGCTCGCGGTCGCAGCCGATGGCCACCATCACCCGGCCCTGCTCCTCCATGGCGGCCACCGCGTTGTCGAGCAGGTTGATGAAGACCCGTTTGAGCTGTTTGAGATCGAAGAGAAAGGGCACCACCCCCTCCTCCACCGTGAGGGTGAAGGCAACGTCGCGGTGCGCCTCCCGGTAGAGGGCCAGCACCTCCCTGGCCATCTCGGACAGATCGTTCGTCGCCTTCTGGATCACCGGCATGCGGGCAAAACTCGAAAACTCGCCCACCAGCCGCTTCAGTTCGTCCACCTGGTTGATGATCGTCTTGGTGCAGAGGTCGAAGACCTCGCCGTCGGCGGCGAGCTGGTCGAGATATTTCTTGCGCAAGCGCTGGGCCGAGAGTTGGATCGGGGTGAGCGGATTCTTCACCTCGTGGGCGATGCGGCGGGCCACCTCGCGCCAGGCCGCCATGCGCTGCGCCTTCTCGAGTTCGGTGAGGTTGTCGAAGACGAGCACCACACCCAGGGGCTTGTGCTCCTCATCCTCCAGACGGGTGAAGTTGACCCGCAGGGAAAAGGTCTCGTCCCCCACCGTGAGCCGCAATGGCCGCTGGATGGAGGACTTGCCCGACCGGCCCAGTTCGGCCAGGAAACCTTCGAGAATATGGAGATGCTCCTGGCGGAGGATGGCGCGGTAATGGCGGCCAAGCAGATCCTCCCGGCGAATCCGGAGCAGTTCCTCGGCAAAACGGTTGATGGTGATGATCTTGCCCGACTCGTCGAGGGAGATGACGCCGGCCGCCACGTTCTGGAGAATGATCTCGGTGTAGCGCCGCCGGTTGTCGAGTTCCTGGCTGGTGGCCACGATCTGCTCCCGGCTGACCTTGAGATCGTGGGTCATCTGGTTGAAGGAGTCAACGAGGGTGCCCATCTCGTCGCCCGAGGTTTTTTCCAGCACGAAGTCGAGGTCGCCGTGGGCGATGCGGTGAGTCGCCTCGGCCAGCTTCTTGATGGGGCCGGTGAGACCGTTGGCCACGTAGAAGCCGAACCAGACCGCGCAGAAGACGATGAGCAGCGTGACGATGAGGAGCATGACCAAGAGGCTCGTCTTGAGCGGCGCCTTGAGTATCATGAGCTGGCGGTAGCCCTCGAGGCCGGTGGAGATGTTTTCCATCCGCGCGAGCCGCTCCGGCGGGATCAGGCTGGCGACCACCAGGACGCCGGCGGTGCCGTCGGCGAGGCGGAGCCGGGTGAAGGCGCGGAGCAGCTCCCCGCCCATGGCCAGCGGCTGGGCCACCACCAGGTTGCGCTCACCCTCGATGGCGCGCCGCAGATATTCGGTGGGGATCTCCGGCACCGTCTCCCCTGCAAGGCGGGTGGCCAGTTGGGCCGCCACCACCTCCCGCTCGTCGGAAATCACCTCCGCCGCCGCCAGGCCGTGGCCGCTCAGGGCCTCCTTCAGAGCCGGCGCCAGCGGCTGCCCGGCCGGCCTCGCCGCAAGCTGCCCGGCAACGTCCCGGCCCTGGCGCGCCACCTCGTCCTTGGCCGCCTGATACGCCTCCTTGGCAACGTCGAGGGATTCGAGGAGCGACTGTTCCACATTGCTGTTGAACCAGTAGTCCATGCTGGTGGAAACGAACTGGAGGGCCACGAAGAAAAGGAGGCCGGTGGGGATCAGGGAGAGGGAGACGAAGGAAATGACCAGCTTGGTCCTGAGCCGCGTGCCGAGGATGCGGCGTTTGCGCTCGAAGACGAGCTGGGTCAACTCGCGCAGCACCAGGAAGATGACCAAGAGGAGGAGCAGGACGTTGAGATTGATGAGCATGAAGATGAGGACGTTGCCGCTCACCGGCAGGGAAACCGCGCCCAGCTCGAAGACCCGGGTTTCGAGGTAGGTGAAGAGGACGAAGAGGGTGAGGCAGACGAGGATGATGATCCGGATGCGCTTTTTGCGGCGCCGCCGGTCCTGCTCGATCACCGACTCCTCGTTCTGCCGAGGATCAGTAACGGAACTCAACGGTGTACCAGTCGGTTTCAAAATCCCACAGGCTCCAGAAGGGGATGACGTAATGGAAATAAAGCGGCAGGGTCTTTTCCGCCAGATGCGCCTTGACCTTGAGGGCATAACCGGCATCCGCCACCAGGGCGGAGAGGGGGCTCAAGACAAAGCCGTTCACCTGGGCCATCAGTTCCCGGGCCCGGCCCAGGGTCTTGACGATGACGGTCTTGCCGTTGTGTTCGCCATAGACCACCCGATACTCGTCCTTCAGGGTGTCGTAGGTGAGGGTATGGTCAAAGGAGCGGGAAATCACCTTCTGGTCGAGCCAGCCGCTGCGGTGGCGCTGGAGTTCGACGTAGAAGGTGAAGGTCACCGGGATGCCGCTCTGCACCCCCTTTTCCATCTCCGGGGTGAAGGCGTTGCGCACCGTAAGGTAGAGCAGCACCTCGCGGCTCGAATTGGTGACGATCACCTCGTCGATGGTGGCCTTGCGGCCCGCCTCCGCCGTTGCCGGCAGCAGGCAGGCCAGCACCAGGCAGAGCACCGGCCAGGGCCGGAGCCGTATGGTATCGAAAAAAAACCGCGCCACGTTCCACATATCCTTGCGGCCGGAGGGGTTCCGACGGCCG
>JBFLYY010000368.1:0-2904 GCA_040756495.1 Thermodesulfobacteriota bacterium
AATGTTCCCGCGCCTCAAGGCCGGCCTGTTCGGCGTTCCCCTCCGGATGAAGATCCTCGGCCTGGCCCTGGGCCTTATCCTGCTCTTCGGCGCGGTCATCACCTACATGGCGCAGATCGCGCTCAGGGAAAACATCGACGCCTTCCTGGCCCAGGAAAGCCGCTTCGTGGCGCAGGAGCTTTCCTACCAGGTCCGCGACTCCCTGCTCATCAACGACCTCTACGGCCTCACCCTCATGCTGCGGCACACCGTCCAGAATCGGCCGGATCTGCGCTACGCCGTGGTGGTCAACCCCCAGCGCCAGGTGGTTGCCCACACCTTCGGCAGCGGCTTCCCCGCCGGCCTGCTCGCCGACATCGAACGCGCCGCCCCTTCCCCTGATCGGCCCCGGCGGCTGCCCACCTCGGAAGGACCGCTCTGGGAAGGACAGGCCCTGATCAGCGGCGGCAGCGAAGGCTTCGTCCGCGTCGGCGTCAAGGGCGACAGCCTGCACCAGCAGGTTTCGCGCCTCATCCGGACCATGGCCCAGGCAACGCTCGTGGTGGCGCTGGGCGCGGTGGCCCTCTCTTTTCTGCTCACCTGG
Organism: Thermodesulfobacteriota bacterium; assembly: GCA_040756495.1. GTDB lineage: Bacteria > Desulfobacterota > Desulfobulbia > Desulfobulbales > Desulfurivibrionaceae > JAJZRJ01. The sequence continues at coordinate 584 of JBFLYY010000368.1, forward strand.
CTGATCACCAGGCCGGTAGCCCGCCTGCTCCAGGCAACCAGGAGCGTGCAGCGGGGAGATTATTCGCTCCGGCTTCCGTGCGAGAGCGCCGATGAACTGGGCCGGCTCACCGAGGCCTTCAACGCCATGACGGCCGGCCTCGGCCGGGCCGAGCGGACCCGCCAGGAAAAGGAACTGCTGCAGCGAGATTTTCTCCACCGGCTGATGGCGGGCCAGGAGGGGGAACGCAAGCGGATCGCCCGCGAACTCCACGACCAGTCCGGCCAGGCCCTGGCCTCCTTCATGGTGGAATTGAAGGTGCTGGAGGCAACGGAAAATCCGCAGGCGTTGCGCGAGGGCATCCAGCGCCTGCAAAAGGCGATCACCCTTGAAATGGGAGCGCTGCACGATCTGGCGATGGAGTTGCGCCCCAGCGTGCTCGACGATCTCGGCCTCATCCCGGCGGTGGAGATGCTGGTGAAGAATTTCAAGGTCCGCCATGGCCTGTCTGCCGAGTTGACCGTTGTCGGCTTCGGCAGCCAGCGGGCGGAGACCTGTACCGAAACCTGCGTCTACCGCATCGTGCAGGAATCGCTCACCAACATCGCCAGGCACGCGCGGGCAACGGCGGTCACCGTGCTGCTCGAATGGCGCGGCGACACGATCCGCGGCGTGATCGAGGACGATGGCATCGGCTTCGACCCTCTCCAACCGGAAGGCGCCGGCAAGCTGGGGGTTTTCGGGATGCGGGAACGCGTTCAACTGCTGCAGGGCTCCTTCCGGATCGAAAGCGCCCCGGAACAGGGCACCATGGTCGTCTTTGCAATGCCGGCCAAGGTGGAGGTCTGCCATGAGCGCGCCTAAGACCAGGCTCCTCATCGTGGACGACCACCCCCTCCTCCTGTCGGGCCTCTGCCTGCTGCTCAACGCGGAAGCGGACATGGAGGTGGTCGGCCAGGCCGATGCGCCGGAAAAGGCGCTGGCCCTGGCCGCGGCCCTGCAACCCGACGTGGTGCTGCTCGACATCTCCCTCCATGGCGCCAGCGGCCTGGCACTGCTGCCCGATCTGGCGAGCCGGGCGCCCAAGGCGCGGGTCGTCATGCTCACCATGCACGAGGACCAGCAATACCTCAGGGAGGCCCTCGACAAAGGGGCCCGGGGCTTCCTGTTGAAAAAGGGGCTGGACGTCGATCTGCTCTCCGCCATCCGCGCGGTCATGCGGGGAGAAAAATACATCCATCCGGCGCTGCTCGCCGACTTCATGGCCAGCCAGGGAAACAAGACCGAGGCCCCGGAGAGGCAATTGTGGCACTCGCTCAGCCAGCGGGAACAGCAGGTGGTGCTGGCGGTGACCCGCGGCTTCACCAGCAGGGAGATCGCCGCGCGCCATTTCCTGAGCGAAAAGACCGTGGCCACCTACCGGGCCCGCGCCATGGTCAAGCTGGGCCTTGAGACCAGGGCCGAGCTGGTGGAATTCGTCGAGCGCCTGGCTCTCCCCCCTGCCTGACCTCTTTTTGTTGCGTGTAAGGAAAAACCCTACACGGAAATCAAAAAATCTCCGCTTGAACCGCGCGCCAAAATCCCCCATCATGGGGATATCCGGCAACAAAAAACAACGCACCGACAAGGAGAAGGTGGAGACAAGCCATGCCACGGCTTTCCCGGCCCGCCCCATGGGCAGGTATCCTGCCCCGCACCCCGGCCGTGGCCTCAGCCCGCTGCGCCTTGCCGAGGCCAGCCGTTGCCGCCTCCACCGCCGTTACCGCCGCCCCGGCTCTTCGTCCCACTCCCCCGAGGCATCCCTCCTCTCTCCCAAAGGGCTGGGGCGGCTGGCACGGTCTTTTCCCTTTCTTGGCGCCTGACCAGGGAGGCAGCATGCACGGAACCATCGAAGCGGTCTGCATCAGCGCAAAGAAGGGCATGGTGAAAAAAGAGGTTCCGGAAATCCGCCTGGAGGAGAACTGGGGGATCACCGACGACGCCCATGCCGGCGTCTGGCACCGCCAGGTCTCCCTGCTGGCCGGCGAGAGCATCGACGCGGTGAAAAAGAAGCTGCCCCATCTCAAACACGGCGTCTTTGCCGAGAACATCGTCTGCCGGGGGCTGGAGCTGACCGCGCTGGCCATCGGCGACCGGCTGGCCATCGGCGCCGGGGTAGTGCTGGAGGTGACCCAGATCGGCAAGGAATGCCACAATGCCGGCTGCGCCATCAAGAAGGCCACCGGCGACTGCATCATGCCGCGGGAAGGAATTTTCGCCCAGGTCCTGGAAGGCGGTGAGGTGCGGGCCGGCCTTGGAATCAGCATCGAAAAGAGAACGTCGCAAGCACTGTGTCAGCATGA
>JBFLYY010000369.1:0-5649 GCA_040756495.1 Thermodesulfobacteriota bacterium
GCAAAAGTCATGGCTGACTTTTGCAACATCCTGCTAGGCGTCGAGCGTCTTTTTGAGCTTGGCGCGCAACCGCAGCATCGCCTTGCTGTGCATCTGGGAGATGCGCGATTCGGTGTAGCCCATGATCTCGCCGATTTCCTTCATGGTCAGCTCTTCCTGGTAGTAGAGGGCCACGGTGAGCTTTTCCTTTTCCGGCAACTCCTCGATGGCCTTGGCCAGGATTTCGCGAACCTGGGCGAGATTGAGCGCCGTGAAGGGGTCGCGGTCGTCCTGGGTGAAGATGTCGATGATGCTGGTCTCCGCCTCTTCGGTGGCCTTCTGGCGGAGGTACTCGATGTCGAGGAAGGTGACCGACTTGGTCTCGTCGAGGAGCTTGTAGAAGTGGTCGAGTTCGATGCCCAGTTCCCTGGCCACTTCTTCGTCGGTGGCGGGGCGGCCCACCCGCTTCTCGATGTCGGCGTAGGTCTTCTCCAGGCCGGTGATCTTGCGCCGCACCGAGCGCGGCACCCAGTCCAGGGCCCGCAGTTCGTCGAGCATCGCGCCCTTGATGCGGAATTCGGCGTAGGTCTTGAACTGGACGTTCTTGGTGACGTCGAATTTGTTGATGGCGTCGATGAGGCCGATGATGCCGCAGCTGATGAGGTCGTCCACCGAGACCTGGGGCGGGAGGCGGGCAACGAGACGGGTGGCGATGTACTTGATGAGCGGCGTATAGGTCATGATCAGCTCGTCCCGCTTGGCCGGGTCGAGCTGTTCGTTGGGCGCGAAATAGGCATTTGTGTAGTCCCGGAACTTCGGGGACTGCGGTTTGGTGGTCATGGTGGTGTAACACGCCCTGGGTGGCAAAGGTTGATCCCTCTTGGCGAAATTATATTACAGCGCAAAAAGACCCTGCCAGAAAAATTTGATGTTGCCGTCGTTTTGCAGTGTCGGCCGTTCCGCGGCCAGCTGCTGCGAGACCTTGGCGAGCATCCGGCTCACCGCCGCGTCGGGGTAGATCTCGCTGACCAGCCGTTGGGCCCGCACCGCCTGGGGTAATTTGGCGTCGTAGGGGATGTGGCCGACGAGGTCGAGGGAGAGGGAGTCGAGGAAGCGGTCGGCCACCGCGCTCAGCTTGCGGAAGACGGCCAGGGCCTCCTTTTCCGACCGGGCCAGGTTGACCAGGATGCGGAATTTTTTGACGTCGTGCTTGCTCGAGAGCACCTTGATGAGGGCGTAGGCGTCGGTGAGCGAGGTCGGTTCCGGGGTGAGGATGATGATCCGTTCCTGGGCCGCCAGGTTGAAATAGACCACGTTGTTGTTGATGCCCGCCGCGGTGTCAACGAGCAGGATGTCGATCTCGCCGGCCAGGGCCTCCATCTCGGAGAGGAAGTAGAGGCGCTGGCTCTCGGTGAGGTCGGCCAGTTCGAGGATGCCGGAGCTGGCCGGCAGAATCTTGAGCCCGCCCGGCCCTTCCACCAGGATCTCGGCCAGGGTCTTTTCGCCGGTGAAGACGTGGTGGAGGTTGAACTTGGGAGTGAGGCCGAGGAGGATATCGACGTTGGCGAGGTTGAGGTCGGCGTCGAGAACCAGCACCCGCTTGCCCGCCTTGGCCAGGGAATAGGCCAGGTTGGTGACGATGTTCGTTTTGCCCACCCCGCCCTTGCCGCTGGTCACCGAAATGACGCGGGGCGGCTGGCCGTGCTTGCCACGGGTGCCGGTGCGCTTGGGGGTGCGGTGCATGATCTTTTCCAGGGTTGCCGCTTGGGTCATCGCCATTCCTTGCCGAAGTTATTGGAGCCAGGCCTCGCGGCCGGCCAGGGTTTCGTTGTGCTGTATCGCCGCCTGCCACCCCTTGCCGAAAAGGGTGGCCAGAAAATCCTGCGAGGCGGGCAGGAAGTCTTCCGGCACCTTCTGGCCGGTGCAGAGGCAGCTCACCGGCAGGCTCGACGCGGCGACCTGCTGGCAGAGGACGGCATAGGCCCGGGTCTCGTCCAGCTTGGTGAGCATCAGGCCGCGCACCCCCAGGGGGCGGTAGGCCGCAAGAATCTGCTGGAGATCCTCCTTCTTGGCGGTGGCGCTCACCACCAGATAGGGGTCAATGGTTTGACCGGCTGTCAGCCAGTTGGCGAGTTCCGGCACGTGGCTCGGGTCGAAGGGGCTCTTGCCCGCGGTGTCGATGATGACGAGATCCTTGTCCTGGTGTTTGCGGATGGCCGCGGCCAGATCCTGAGGCCTGGGAGTCACCTCGCAGGGCAGATGCATGATCCGCGCATAGGTGCGGAGCTGTTCGGTGGCGCCGATGCGGTAGCAGTCCATGGAGAGCAGCGCCACCCGGCACTGCTGGTGGATGCTGAACCAGGCCGCGATTTTCGCGGCGGTGGTGGTCTTGCCGACCCCGGTGGGGCCGACCAGGGCGATGACGGTGGGGCCGTTGCCGCGCTTGACTTCGAGCGGCCTGGTCCTGAGACGGGCGATGAGCTGGTCGCGCCACTGGGCCACATCCTCGGGCCGCGGCCGGCCCGGGCGCTGGCTTTTGGGCATGGCCGGCTCGGCCTGAGCGGCGGCGGGCAGGTCGCTGTTGCGCAGCCGCAACAGGTCGGCGAAGCGGTGGTGCAGGTCGTGGGCCTCGATGTTGACCGGCCGCTCGTCGCGGCGGGCGCTGGCCTGGGCGGCAACCGGCTGCCACGTGGGCCGGCGGACGCTCTTTTTCGGCGGGGCCGGCGGTTGCTCCGCCGGCGGCGGGGCATAGGCGGCATAGCCGAAGCGGCGCCCCTGTTCCGCGACTGGCGCCATCTCGCCGGCGGGCTCGATGTCGAAATCCACCGCCGCCACCACCTCGACCAGGGGGCCGGGCCGGCCACCGCCCTGAACGCCGCGCAGGGTACGGGTGGAAAGAATCACCGCCTCCGTGCCCAGCTCCTCCTTGACCAGGGCCAGGGCCTCCTTGGTGTCGCGCGCCTCGAACCGTTTGACCTTCATGGCATCTCCTCGCTTCCCTTATCTCTTGGGATTGATCTCGATGGTGCCCAGCGACTTGATCCGGGTCTGCATGGTCACCTCGTTATGTGACAAAACCATGACATGGGGCATGAACCGTTCCAGCAGCCGCCGCAGGTGGCGGCGGATCACCGGAGAGCAGAGAATGATGGGCTGGTAGCCATTGCCCGCAGCCTTCTCCGACTCTTGCTGGATTTGTTCAAGCAAACGCTGTGCCAGGTTTGGTTCGAGGTTCAGGAAAGCGCCGTGATCGGAGTGCTGGACCGATTCGCGGACGAGGTCTTCCACGCGTTGCGCCAGGGTGAGGACGTTGAGGTTGCCTTCCTGGTCGGCGTGCGGGCTCGCGATGGAGCGGGCCAGTTTCTGCCGCACGTATTCGGTGAGGATGTCCGGATCCTTGCCCATGGGGGCATGGTCGGCCAGGGTCTCGCAGATGGTCAAGAGATCGCGGATGGAGACCCGCTCCCTGAGCAGATTCTGGAGCACCTTCTGGAGGAGCCCCAGCGGCAGCAGGTTCGGCACCAGTTCCTCCACCACTTTCGGGTGGGTCTTGGCCAGGTTGTCGAGGAGCTTCTGGGTGTCCTGGCGGCCGAGGAGTTCGTCGGCATGGGTGCGGAGGATCTCGGTGAGGTGGGTAGCCACCACGGTGGAGGGATCGACCACGGTATAGCCGGCCACCTGGGCCTCGTCCTTCTTCTCCTCGTCGATCCAGAGGGCCGGCAGGTGGAAGGCGGGCTCGGTGGTGGGAATGCCGTCGATCTCCCGTTTGGCGGCACCCGAATCCATGGCCAGCAGGTGGCCCATCATCACCTCGCCGCGGCCCACCTCGACACCCTTCATGAGGAGCACGTACTCGTCGGGTTTGAGCTGGAGGTTGTCGCGCACGTGGAGCGGCGGGATCACAAGCCCCATGTCCATGGCGAACTGGCGGCGGATGGCGCGGATGCGTTCGAGCAAATCGCCCTTCTGGTTCTCGTCCACCAGCGGGATGAGGCCGTAGCCCACCTCCAGTTCGAGGACGTCGAGGGGCAGGAGCGCCTCCACCGTTTCGGGCGAGCCAGGGGCCGGGGCCGCGGCCTTCTTCTGCTTCTCCTCCTCCTCGGCCTTGGTCTCCTGTTCCATGGCGGAGCGCTGGAAGGCGAGGTAGGCGACGCCGCCCATGATGGTGCCGAGGGTGATGAAAGGCAGATGGGGCAGGCCGGGAATGAGGCCGAAGAGGATGATGATGCCCGAGGCCACCGCCAGGGCCTGGGGCTGGAGGCCGAACTGTTTGAGGTACTCCTGGCCCATGCTCGCCTCGGAGGCGGCGCGGCTGACGATGATACCGGCGGAGGTCGAGATGATGAGGGCCGGAACCTGGGCCACCAGACCGTCGCCGATGGTGAGCAGGGTGTAGGTCTCGGCGGCGTTGGCGATGGCCATGTTCTGCATGAGGACGCCGATGAAGAGGCCGCCGATGATGTTGATGACCATGATGACGATGCCGGCCACCGCCTCGCCGCGCACGAACTTGCTGGCACCGTCCATGGCCCCGTAGAACTCGGACTGGCGGGAGACCTCCTGCCGCCGCCGTTTGGCCTCGGCCTCGTTGATGAGGCCGGCGTTGAGGTCGGCGTCGATGGCCATCTGCTTGCCGGGCATGGCGTCCAGGGTGAAGCGGGCCGCCACCTCGGCGATACGGCCGGAACCCTTGGTGATGACGATGAAGTTGATCAGCACCATGATGAAGAAGATGATGATGCCCACCGCATAGTTGCCGCCCACCACGAAGTGGCCGAAGGACTGGATCACGTGGCCCACGGCCCCCGGCCCCTCGTGGCCGTGGAGCAGGATGAGGCGGGTCGAGGCGATGTTCAAGGAGAGGCGGAAGAGGGTGGTGATGAGCAAGAGCGACGGGAACGACGAAAAGTCGAGCGGGTTCGCGTTGTACATGCTGATGAGGAGGATGACGAGCCCCACCGTGATGTTGAAGGAGAGCAGGAGGTCGAGCAGGATGGGGGGCAGCGGCACCACCATCACCATGAGGATGCCCACCACGCCGGCCGCCACAAAGAGGCTGGTCATTTCGAGGTTGACCGCCTTGAGTCCCGGAGCTGCTGTCGTCTTCTCTGCCATGGCTCGAAAAGAATTAAGAGTTAATAGTTAAGAATGAAGAATTGCAAGAGGCTGCACTTTCCTGACGTGCGGGGCTCTTTTTCATTTTTAATTCTTCATTCTGCATTCTTCATCACCTTTCAGGCGCTCTTCTTCTTGAGGCTGTAAACGTAGGCCAGCACCTCGGCCACGGCCTGGAAGAGGGTGGCCGGAATCGTCTCGTCGAGATCCACCGTCTTGTACAGGGCCTGGGCCAGGGGTTTGTTCTCCACCAGCGGGATGCCGTGCTCCGCCGCGATTTCCTTGATCCGCTGGGCGATCACCCCGGCGCCCTTGGCGATGACCGTGGGGGCCATCATGGTGAGGCCGTCGTACTTCAAGGCAATGGCCAGCCGGGTCGGGTTGGTGATGACCACGTCCGCCTTGGGCACCTCGGCCATCATGCGGCGCCGCGCCATTTCCATCTGGATCGCCCGGATGCGCCCCTTGACGTGCGGGTCGCCCTCGGTCTGCTTGGCCTCGTCCTTGATCTCCTGCTTGCTCATCTTCATCTTCTCCATGAACTGCCAGCGCTGG
>JBFLYY010000370.1:0-5200 GCA_040756495.1 Thermodesulfobacteriota bacterium
GGCTGGGATGGCGCCCTTGGTTTTTCCAGTATGAACGGATCGCTTAGTAGCGGTAGTGATCCGGCTTGTAGGGGCCGGTGACCGGCACGTCGATGTAGGCGGCCTGCTCCTTGGAAAGCTCGGTAAGGTGCACGCCGAGCTTCTTCAAATGGAGCCGCGCCACCTTCTCGTCCAGTACCTTGGGCAGCACATAAACCTTCTTCTGGTACTTCTTCGAGTGGTTGAAGAGTTCGATCTGGGCCAGCACCTGGTTGGTGAAGGAGGCGGACATCACGAAGCTCGGGTGGCCGGTGGCGCAGCCCAGGTTCACCAGGCGGCCTTCGGCCAGGAGGGTGATCTTCTTGCCGCCGGGGAAAACGATGTGGTCCACCTGGGGCTTGATGTTCTCCCACTTGTACTTCTTGAGCGAGGCGACATCGATCTCGGAGTCGAAGTGGCCGATGTTGCAGACAATGGCCTCGTTCTTCATCGCCTTCATATGCGCGTGGGTGATGACCTTCTCGTTGCCGGTGCAGGTGACGAAGATGTCGCCCTGGCTTGCGGCCTCTTCCATGGTCATGACCCGGTAGCCTTCCATGGCCGCCTGGAGCGCGCAGATCGGGTCGATCTCGGTGATCCATACCGTGGCCCCTAAGCCGCGGAAGGCCTGGGCGCAGCCCTTGCCCACATCGCCGTAGCCGAGCACCACCGCGATCTTGCCGGCCACCATCACGTCGGTGGCGCGCTTGATGCCGTCCATCAGGGACTCGCGGCAGCCGTAGAGGTTGTCGAACTTGGACTTGGTCACCGAGTCGTTCACGTTCATGGCCGGAAAGAGCAGGGTGCCGGTCTTCTCCATGTGGTAGAGCCGGTGCACGCCGGTGGTGGTCTCCTCGGTCACGCCGCGGATCGCCTTGGCCGCATTGGTCCACTTCTTCTTGTCGGCGGCCAGATCCTGGCGCAGGACATTGAGCACCGCCTGCCACTCCTCGTTGTCGCCCTTCTTGGCAGCCGGCACCTTGCCCGCCTTCTCGAACTCCACACCCTTGTGGACGAGCAGGGTGGCGTCGCCGCCGTCGTCGAGGATCATGTTGGGCGGCTCGCCGTCGGGCCAGGTGAGGGCCTGTTCGGTGCACCACCAGTACTCCTCGATGCTCTCGCCCTTCCAGGCGTAGACCGGGATACCCGCCTTGGCGATGGCCGCGGCGGCGTGATCCTGGGTGGAGAAGATGTTGCAGGAGGCCCAGCGCACCTGGGCACCCAGTTCGACCAGGGTCTCGATCAAGACCGCGGTCTGGATGGTCATGTGCAGGGAACCGGAGATGCGGGCGCCCTTCAGGGGCTTCTTCTTGCCGAACTCCTCGCGCAGGGCCATGAGGCCCGGCATCTCGGTCTCGGCAATGGCGATCTCCTTGCGGCCCCAATCGGCCAGCTTCATGTCGGCAACCTTGTAGTCGGCGCCCTTCTTGCTCTTCTTGGTCACGGGATCTGCTCCTCGGTTATTTTTTGCACTTCAGACCGGCGGCATCGCGCAGGATCTCGGCCTTGTCGGTCTTTTCCCAGGTGAATTCGGCGCGCTCCCGGCCGAAGTGGCCGTAGGAGGCGGTCTTCTTGTAGATGGGACGCAGCAGGTCGAGGTGCTGGATGATCGCCTTGGGCCGCAGGTCGAAGTGTTCGAGGATGAGCTGGCGGATCCGCTCGTCGTCGATCTTGCCGGTGCCAAAGGTGTTGACGTTGACCGACACCGGTTTCGAGATGCCGATGGCGTAGGCCACCTGCACCTCGCACTCGGCAGCCAGGCCTGCGGCCACGATGTTCTTGGCCACGTAGCGGCCCATGTAGGAGGAGGAGCGGTCCACCTTGGAGGGATCCTTGCCGGAGAAGGCGCCGCCGCCGTGGGAGCCCATGCCGCCGTAGGTATCGACGATGATCTTGCGGCCGGTCACGCCGCAGTCGCCGACCGGGCCGCCGATGACGAAGCGGCCGGTGGGGTTGATGAAGTACTTGGTGTTCTTGTCCACCATGTTGGCGGGCAGCACCGGCTTGATGATCTCCTCCATCACCGCGGCCTTGAGATCCTCGTAGTCGATCTCCGGGGCATGCTGGGTGGAGAGAACCACCGCCTCGATGCGCCTGGGCTGGTCGTTGACGTATTCGATGGTCACCTGGCTCTTGGCATCCGGGCGCAGCCACGGCAACCGGCCCGCCTTGCGCACCTCGGACTGGCGCTTGGTGAGCTTGTGGGCGTAGTAGATCGGCATCGGCATCAGGACCGGGGTCTCGTCGCAGGCGTAGCCGAACATGAGTCCCTGGTCGCCGGCACCCTGATCGAGATCCACGCCCTTCCCCTCGTCAACACCCTGGGCGATGTCGGGCGACTGCTTGTCGATGGAGGTGAGCACCGCGCAGGACTGCCAGTCGAAACCCATCTCCGAGGAGTTGTAGCCGATCTCGCGGATGGTCTCGCGGACAATGGCCGGCATGTCCACCCAGGCGGTGGTGGTGATCTCGCCGGCGATCATGGCCATGCCGGTGGTGACCAGGGTCTCGCAGGCCACGCGGGCCTTGGTGTCCTGGGCGATAATGGCGTCGAGCACGGCGTCGGAGATCTGGTCGGCCACCTTGTCCGGATGGCCCTCGGAAACAGACTCGGAGGTAAAGAGGTAATTCGACATGTTTTTTTCGTTCTCCTCGAAACGGTTATGGCGCCTGGTGCGGCGCCAAAAAAGAGGTTCTGCTTGGTTTGTGCACAGTAGCGAACTTGTCGCTCCTGTCAAGGGAAATCTCAGGTAAACCCCTGTTCCAGCGCCCGGATTGCCTGGGTCAACTCCCGGTTGACCGGGGTCGGAATAGCGAGTCGCTCGCCCAGGACCACGATGGCCCCGTTGATGGCCCCGATCTCGGTGAGCCGCCGGTTGCGCACATCCTGAAGCATGGAAGAGATATTGGCGGCGGTGTCACGGCATACTTGGAGGGTCAGGGCCACCGGGTCTGCCGGGATGACGATGCCCTGGGCCGCCGCCACACGGGCACCTTCGGCCACCGCCGCGATCAACCGCGCCCGCGCCGCCGGGATGGCGGGCAACCCGCCGTTGGGACAATCATACAGGGCCGTGAGGGCATTGATCCCCACATTGACCAGGAGCTTCTGCCAGAGCACCACCCGGATGTCGGCCACCACCTCGCTGGCGAGACCGGCGGCGGAAAAGGCTTCGGCGACCGCGGCCAGCTGCGCCGCGACCCGTTCGGGTTGCTGGCCGATAAAGCCGAGCCGCGTGAGGCCCTGGCCGCCGTGGCGCACCTGGCCGGGTCCACTCAGGTTGGCGCCCTCGGTGGTCACCCCCAGCCCCCAACGGCAGGAAGGGGGGAGGGAGGCGAGGGGATCGAGATGGCTGATGCCGTTCTGGAAGGCCAGCAGCAGACCGCCTGGTGGCCAGTGGGGCCGCAGCCTTGCCAGGGCGGCGGCCACGGCCGGGGCTTTGACGCAGAGCAGCAGCAGATCGGCCTCGGCAATGGCAGCCGGGTCGGTGGTGACGGGAAGTGCCAGGCGGTGCGTCTTCCCGTCCGCCGCAAAAGAAAAGCCCTGCTCATTGAGCAGGGCTGCACGTTGCGGATCATGGTCGAGCAGGCGCACCTCATGACCGCCGGCCAGGAACAACCGGACGGCAAAGAGGGAGCCGAGGGCGCCGGGGCCGATGACGACGGTGCGCATAACGGCTGGCCTTTCCTCCGAACCTTTGCCGGCACGCGGTAAGGCGACCGCGGAGCCGGCTACTTCTGGACCTTGCCCTGCTCGACGATCACGTTATAGAAGTAGCCGGAACCGAAATCCTTGTTGGTGGCCACCACGCCTTCCACGGTCACCACCGAGCCCTTGGCCGGCTCGTCGGCGCTGGTCACCACCAGATCGTGGCTGTTCTTCATGGGGTCGCCGGTGCCGTCCTGGAGGTGGATCCAGTTGCGGCCCATGATCTTGGCCGACACCTTCATGACCTGGCCACGCACCCGGACCTTCTTGCCGTTCAGGCTGGCGGCCTTGCCGAAGACCTCGCCCACGGTATAGGCATTGGCGCCGGAGGCCTTGGTCACCTTGACCTCGGCCAGGGGCACCACGGCCTTGCCGCTGCCCGGCGTCACCTCGGGGCCGGCTGCGGGTTTTGCCCCGGGAGCGGTCTCTTGCTTCATGGCCGCGTCAAAGGAGGCGTTTCCAGCCGCGCCATGAGGGGATGCCGCCGGGGCTGCGGGCCCAGCGGCCATGCCGCCATGGGGCGAGGGGCTTCCGTTGCTTCCGCCCTTGGGCGTCTTGCCCGCCAAAGAGGAGGCCATCAGGAGCTTCGGAAAGGTCCGGTTCAGGGTCTTGCTGGGGAAATTCTCCATCATCTGGCCCGAGGGCACGGAGACCTCTTCACCCATCTTCACCTCGGTTTCCGGCACCGCGACCCACTGCTCGCCCTGCGCCGTGGTCAGCCGCAGATAGCTGAAGCCGCCGCCGTTCAAAATCTCGGCAACCTTGCCGGTCACCGGCGAGCCGAGCGGGGCCGGGGCCGCGGCTTGCTCTCCGGCTGCCGGGGCAGGGGGTGCCTCTTCCTTTTTCTCACCACAGCCGCTCACCAGCAACGAGATGGCGAGCGCGCCCACCAGATACTGTTTCCAATGCCCTTTGCTCACGTCTTCCTCCTCTTTCGGTTCCAAAAGTGTCGTCGTAAAAAAGCTCCCACAGGATACCCGGCGGGAGCTTCGATGCAAAAGAAAATCGGTGACCTTCGCGGAAATCACCCCTCTCGGATCGGGGTAAAGGCAAAGTCGAGCTTCTTCGCCTTGACGCCGATCTTCGCCTCGCCGCCCTTGTTCAGCCGACCGAACAGGATCTCGTCGGTGAGCACGTCGCCGATCTCCTGGAGGATCAGCCGGCGCAAGGGGCGGGCGCCGAAATCAGGGTCGTAGCCCTTCTCGGCCAGCCAGGTCCGCGCGGCCTTGCTCAGGGCGATGGTCACCTTCTTGTCGGCGAGCTGCGCCTGCAGTTCATGGACCATCTTGTCGACGATTTGTTCCATGAGTTTTTTGTCGAGGGCGTTGAAGGTGATGATGCCGTCGAGCCGGTTGCGGAACTCCGGGGCAAAGAGATCCTTGAGCGCCTTCTGGTCGCGGCCCTTGGTGTCGCCGGTAAAGCCGATGGCCCGCTCGCTCAGTTCCCGCGCCCCGGCGTTGGTGGTCATGATCA
>JBFLYY010000371.1:0-11448 GCA_040756495.1 Thermodesulfobacteriota bacterium
CTCACCGAAAAGGAACTGGTGGACGGCCTCTGCCCGGACCACCAGAAGCCGCCGGTCACGGTCTCGGAGCAGAATTACTTCTTCCGGATGAGCAAGTACCAGCAGTGGCTCATCGACCACATCACCCGCCATCCGGAATGCATCACCCCGGAACGGTACAGGAACGAGGTGCTCGCCTTCCTGCGCGAGCCGCTGGAGGATCTCTGCATCTCCCGGCCCACGAGCCGCCTCACCTGGGGGGTGCCGCTGCCCTTTGACGAGCGCTTCGTCACCTACGTCTGGTTCGACGCCCTGATCAACTACCTCACCGGCATCGGCTATCCGGACTCGCCTCATTTTGCCGAGCGCTGGGGAAATGCCGAACACATCATCGCGAAAGACATCCTCAAGCCCCACGCCATCTACTGGCCCACCATGCTCCGCGCCATGGGGCTGGCCCCCTTCCGCCGCCTCCACGTCCACGGCTACTGGAACATCAACGAGACCAAGATGTCGAAGAGCCTCGGCAACGTGGTGCGGCCGCTGGAACTGGTCACGGAATTCGGCGCCGACACGGTGCGCTACTTCCTGCTCCGCGAGATGTCCTTCGGCCTCGACGCCTCCTTTTCCCACGAGGCGCTCATCGCCCGCCGCAATTCCGATCTGGCCAACGACCTCGGCAACCTGGTGAGCCGCAGCCTGACCATGGTGAAGAACTTCGCCGCCGCCAAGGCGCCCGCCCCAGGGCCGCTCCTGCCCCTGGACCAGGAGCTGGCCGACGCGGCCGTGGCCATGGTCGGCGAATACCGGCAGCGCCTGACGACCTTTGCCTTCCGCCAGGCCCTGGAGGCGGTCTGGGAGGTGATCGGCCGGGCCAACAAGTACATCGTCGCCACCGCGCCCTGGGAACTGGCCAAGGATCCGGCCCAAGGCACGCGCCTGGCCACGGTGCTCCACACCCTGCTCGAAACCCTGCGCCTCGTGACCCTCACCCTCCATCCGATCATGCCGGCCACCGCGGCAAAACTCGCCGCGGCCCTGGGCCAGAACAGCACACCCGACTTCAACCGCGACAGCCGCTGGGGCCTGCTTGCCCCTGGCACCGCCATCACCCTGGGTGAAGCGCTCTTCCCGCGGCTCGACGCCAAGGGCAACGCCCAGGCCGCAGCGCCCAAAGGCAAGCAGGAGGCAAAACCGGCGGTCAAGGCACCGGCTGCCGAGGAGGGGGTCATCACCTTCGACCACTTCCAGCAGGTGGAACTGCGGGTGGCGGAGATTGTCGCGGCCCGGAAGGTGCCCAAGGCGGACCGGCTGCTGCAACTCACGGTCAAGGCGCCGGAGGAACGCACCATCGTGGCCGGCATTGCCGAATACTACGAACCCGAGCAACTCGTCGGCAAGAAGGTGATCGTCGTCGCCAACCTCAAGCCCGCCAAGCTCAAGGGCATCCTCTCCCAGGGCATGGTGCTCGCCGCCAAGGCGGGCGACCGCCTGGTGCTCTCCACCGTGGACGGCGACATCCCGCCGGGAAGCAAGGTGGCATGAAGGAGAGGGAACAGCGCCCCGATCCCGCGCTCTTCCTGCTGGAGGCGGAGCAGCAGGCGCGGCACCACCGCCTGGCGGCGGTACGCCTGCAAAACGGCGGCGATGCCCTGCTGGGCCTCGCCCTGCTGCTGCCGGATCTGCCGCCGGAAACGGCCCGCGCGCTTCTCAGCCAGGCCGGCTGCCTCCTCGCCGCCCAGACGACGAACCGACCTGCCTGCGGCCTCGACCAGGCCGGAAACAACGAACAGGCCGCGCTGCTCGCCCTGCTCCAGCAGGAACTCGCCCTGCACCGGGAATCGCGGTTGCCCTGCTCGCTGCTCCTCCTCTCCCTGCCCCCTGCCAACCCCAAGGGCAAGGCAGCCCCCCGCACCCGCTGCCAGGCGATCACCGCCATCGAACCCCTGCTCGACCACCAGGAGAGCGTTGCCCCCTGCGACGCCAATGCCCTCGCGGTGCTGCTGCCGGCCACCAGCCTCGGCAAGGCGCGGCGCCGGGCCGCGGCCATCCAGGCCGCGCTGGCCGACGGCCCGCACCTTTCCTGTTGCGGCCTCTCCGTCTGCCATGCCCACGAGCCCCTGACCGCGCAAGAATTCCTGCAACGCACCCGCCTGGAACTGGAGCGGGCCACGGCCCTGGGCAACGGCGCCCTCTGCCATGCGGCCCTGGCCACGGTGGACGAATCCTGCCAGGTCACGGTGGAAGAACGGGCGGAACTCTTCAGCTTCCTTGCCAAGGATTGACCATGCCAAGCCAGCACACCAGCCAACAGGCCAGAAAGATCTGCATCAGCAGCGGCAAAGGCGGGGTCGGCAAGACCTCGTTCGCGGTCAATCTGGCCGCCTCGCTGGCCAGCAAGCGGCAAAAGGTGCTGCTCATCGACGGCGACCTGGGGCTGGCCAACGCCGATGTGCTGCTGGGCCTCAACGTCCGCCACACGGTGCGGGAGAACATCGAGGAGGGCCGCGACCTCGCCGATCTGCTGCTGCCGGTGCCGGCCGGATTCCACCTCCTGCCCGCCACCTCCGGGGTGCCGGAGATGGCGAATCTTTCCTTCGAGGAGCAGCAGGAACTGACCCGCGCGCTGGAGGCGATCCTCGACCGCTTCGATTTCGTGCTCATCGACACCGCGGCCGGCATCGGCGACTCGGTGCTCTGGTTCAACGCCTGGGCCGACACCAACGTGGTGATCGTCTCGCCGGACCCCACCTCCATGGCCGATGCCTACGCGCTCATCAAGGTGCTGGTGGCCCGCCACAAGAAGAACCTCTTCCACCTGGTGACCAACAGCGTCCACTCGCCGGAGGAGGGGCAGGAGGTCTTCGCGGGCCTCAGCGGCGTGGCGGCCAGATTCCTGCGCATCGCCGCCAGCCATCTGGGCACGCTGCCCCATGACGGCGCGGTGCTCCGCGCCATTCGCAGCCGCAAACCCTTTCTGCTCGAAGCCCCCGAAAGCGAAGCCAGCCGGGCGGTCATGCAAATTGCAGATAAAATTCTCGCACTGTGATACACTCTCCCCAAATCCGAATCGAGGCGTGACATGTTTGTTCTGGCAAATTTCATCGAGGCATTGGCAACCGTCGTCAACATCCTGCTGGGCACCTACGTCTGGGTGGTCATCGGCCGGGTGGTCATCTCCTGGGTCAACGCCGACCCGTACAACCCCATCGTCAACTTCCTCTACCAGATCACCGAACCGCTGCTTTCCCGCATCCGCCGGTTTCTGCCGGTCTTCGGCGGCCTCGACTTCGCGCCGATGATCCTCATCCTCGCCATCATCTTCCTGCAGAGCTTCCTCGTTCCCACTCTGCGGCAACTGGCGCTGACCATCGGCTAGTTCCCGGCAAAGGAGACGCCCATGCTGACCGCCCAAGACATCCAGTCGCAACAGTTCCATGTCCGCTTCCGCGGCTTCGACGTGGAGGAGGTGGATGATTTCCTGGAACGGATCGCCGAGACGATGCTCGCCCTCTCCGAGGAGAACCGCCGGCTCAAGGAACGGGTGGACGAGATGGAAAAGGAACTGGCCACCTTCCAGAACCAGCAGAAGACCTTCCAGAACGCCATCCTCTCTGCCCAGCACATTGCCGAGGAGATGCAGGAAAAGAGCCGGCAGGAGATGGAAAAACAGCGCGCCCGGGCCAAGGCCGAGGCCGAGGAACTGGTGAACGAGGC
Organism: Thermodesulfobacteriota bacterium; assembly: GCA_040756495.1. Classification (GTDB taxonomy): domain Bacteria; phylum Desulfobacterota; class Desulfobulbia; order Desulfobulbales; family Desulfurivibrionaceae; genus JAJZRJ01. The sequence continues at coordinate 3,697 of JBFLYY010000371.1, forward strand.
GCGCCAGGAGGTGGTGAACCTGGAGCGGGAGGTGGATCGCCTGGAGGGGCTCAAGACCCAGGCCGGCGAGGAACTGCGCGCCCTGCTCCAGGCCTACCTCGACCGCCTGACCCGCGACTTCCGCCCCACCATCATCGTCGGCCGGTCGCGGACCACGGCCTACGGGGCGCCAGCCGCAGCCCCCGAGCCTCCCCCGCCGCCCCGGGGCGAAACGGATGACCTCTACGAGCGGATCGAGGTGGACGAATCCTTCTTCAACGGCAGTGCCGAGCCAGCCGCCCCTGCCGGCCCGGAGCTGCCGGTGGCGGACCTGCTCGGCATGGAGGACGACGAGGTGGGCGGGGTGCCGGACCTCGACGGCGAGATGGTCTTCACCCTGGAAGATCCCCTGGACCGGCCGGAACCCTCCATCACCCTGGAAGACGACGAGGAGCCCCGCCGCGCCCGATGAAGTGGCTCCGGCCCGGCAAGGACGGCGCGGTGCTGCTCACCGTCCACGTGCAGCCCAAGGCCTCCCGCACCAAGGTCGCCGGCCTCTTCGGCGACGAGGCGCTCAAGATCTGCATCACCGCCCCGCCGGTGGAGGGCAAGGCCAACGAGGCCCTGATCGCCTTCCTCGCCAAACTCTTCAAGCTGCCCAAATCGGCCGTCACCCTGGAAGCGGGCCACCAGGGCCGCACCAAACAGTTCCGCCTCGCCGGCCTCACCCTGACGGCGGCGGAAGCGCTCCTCGCCCCTTTCCTCCCCGCCACCTGAACGGCCGCCTCTCTCGAACATCGCTTGCCCTGGGCCGACCCCGCCTGATACCATGAAGAAGCGGCGGCCCGTTGCCGACCGGCCAGCGCAACCGTGACCCCCGCGCCTGCCCACGGGAGGAGAGCATGACAGCGACCAACCGTTCCTGGCTCATGCCCAGCACCTGGCGCGGCTGGCGCAACGCCTCCCTCCGTCTCCTCCTCTTCGGGGTGGTGCTCATGCTGGGGATCTTCGCCATGACCCGCATGCCGGGTTCTTCGCACCGTGGGCCGCTGCCGCCGCTCACCCCGGCGGAACGGGAGCTGGCGACCCGGCTCAGGGGGCATGTCGCCGCCCTGGCCGGCGCAATCGGCGAGCGGAACATCTGGCGGCCGGGGAGTCTGGAAAGGGCCGCCGCCTATATCACCGCCACTCTGGAAGCCGCGGGTTATCGGGTGGCGCGCCAGGAACTCATGGCCTACGGGCGGCCCGCGGCCAACCTCGAAGTGGAGGTGGCAGGCAGTCGTGAACCAGAATCGATCCTGGTGGTGGGGGCCCATTACGACACCGTCCTCCACAGCCCAGGCGCCGACGACAACGGCTCCGGGGCAGCGGCCCTGCTGGCACTGGCCCGCCTGCTCCGCAAAGAGCCTCCCGCCTGCACCGTCCGGCTGGTCGCCTTTGCCAACGAGGAGCCGCCCTTTTACTTCTCCGCCCAGATGGGCAGCCACCACTATGCGGCCCGCGCCAAAAAACGGGGCGAGAAAATCTTCGCCATGCTCGCCTTGGAGAGCCTGGGCTACTACCGGACGGAACCCGGCAGCCAGCGCTATCCCTGGCCCTTCGGCCTCTTTTACCCGAAGCGCGCCGATTTCATCGCCATGGTGGGCAACCTCGACTCCCGCGCCCTGGTGCGCCAGATGGTCGGCTCCTTCCGGGAGCACGCACCCTTCCCGGCCGAAGGGCTGGCCGCCCCCGGCTTTCTCCACGGCATCGGCTGGTCGGACCACTGGTCCTTCTGGGAGCATGGTTATCCGGCCCTGATGGTCACCGACACCGCCTTCTTCCGCTCCCCTTTCTATCACACCGCCGAGGATACCCCGGAGACCCTGGACTACGAACGGCTGGCCCGGGTGGTTCAAGGCCTCGCCACGGTCGTCGCGGAACTCACGCCGTAGCCGCTTCCTGCTTGCCAAAAGGGCCCACACCTCGTACTGTGGAGCCATGCAAAAGAGCCTCATCCTCCTCGGCATCGTCCTCCTCTGCATCGGCCTCGGCTGGCCCTGGTTGAGCAAGCTGCCCCTGGGGAGGCTGCCCGGCGACATCGTCATCGACCGGCCCGGTCTCAAAGTGTACGTGCCGATCACCACCATGATCCTGGTGAGTCTCCTGCTCTCGCTCATCTCGTGGCTCTTCCGGAAATGAGGCAGGTGCGGCCATGACGCGCATCGGGGTTCTTTCCGACACCCACCTGCCAGGGCCGACGCCGGAGTTGCAGCGCCAGGTGGAGGCGTGTTTTGCCGGCATCGGGATCATCCTCCATGCCGGCGACCTCGTGGACCTTGCGGTGCTGGAGGTCTTTCGCGACAAGGAGGTGCACGCGGTATGCGGCAACATGTGCCACGCCGCCGCGGCCCGCGCCCTGCCTGCCCGCAAGGAGATCCGGGTGGGCGGCTTCACCATCGGCCTGATCCACGGCCTCGGCCCGGGCTACGACTTTGCCGGACGACTGCCCGACGTCTTTCCCGAGGCGGACTGCATCGTTTACGGCCACACCCACCAGCCCGCCATCGAGCGGGTGGGCCACATCCTGCTCGTGAACCCCGGCTCCTTCCTGCCCACGGGCCGCTACGGCGCCCGGGGCACCTACGCGGTGATCGAGGTGGGCGAGACCCTCTCCGCCGCCATCCACCAGGTGAAACCATGAAGAGCCTCTGGGCGCCGTGGCGCATGGAATACATCAACGGCAGGGCCGGCCGCGGAGGAGGCTGCATCTTCTGCCCCACCGGCGAGGCCCGCTCCTCCGAGGCCGAACTCCGCCTCTACAGCGATGCGACGGCCAGCGTGCTCATGAACCGCTTCCCGTACGCCAACGGCCACCTCCTCATCGCCCCCCGCCGCCACGTGGCCGACCTCACCGAATTGACCCCTGCGGAACACGCTTCCTGCATGCAGCTTCTCAGCAAAAGTGTTACGATCCTCCGCCACCACCTCAACCCGGACGGCTGCAACATCGGACTGAACCTCGGCACCACCGCCGGGGCGGGGATCGCCGCCCACCTCCACTGGCACCTGGTGCCGCGCTGGGAGGGCGATCACAACTTCATGACCGTGGTTGGCGAGATCCGCACCATCCCGGAACATCTCGAACGCACCTTTGCCCGGCTCTTGCCGGATTTCCAGGCCATAACCAGCGAGTCGCAGCCGTAGCATGAACCAGCCCCTCAAGATCACCCCCATGCTCCAGCAGTACCTGGAGATCAAGGCGCAGCACCAGGACGCCCTGCTCTTCTACCGCATGGGCGACTTCTACGAGATGTTCTTCGACGACGCGGTCACCGCGGCGAAACAGTTGGGCATCACCCTCACCTCGCGGAGTCACAAGGACGAGGAGAAGATCCCCATGTGCGGGGTGCCCTACCACTCGGCCGCCTCCTACCTCGCCAGGCTCATCAGGGCGGGCTTCCGGGTGGCGATCTGCGAGCAGGTGGAGGATCCGAAGGAAGCCAAGGGGCTGGTGAAACGCGAGGTGGTGCGGGTGGTGACCCCGGGACTCGCCACCGAGGAGCAGTTGCTCGACGACAAGGAAAACCGCTTCCTGGCCGCCCTCTGCAAGGAGGAGAGTCGCTGGGGATTGAGCCTCCTCGATCTCTCCACCGGCGCCTTCCTGGTGGGCGAGGAGGAGAACGCCGCCTCCCTCATGGACGAACTCACCCGCTTCGCGCCCTCGGAGATCCTGCTCGAAGAGGAGGGCGTGCTCGCCGGCGACCAGGCGTGGCGGAGCGATCTTTCCGCCCTGCTGCCCGAGGCGTGTCTCACCGAACGGCCGAGCGGTACCTTCTACCCGGCCACCGCCAGGGAGGCCCTGCTCGACCATTTCCGCACCATCAACCTGGCCGGCTTCGGCTGCGAGGAACTGACCGCCGGCATCACCGCGGCCGGCGCCCTTCTCCTCTACCTCCGGGAGGCCCAGAAGAGCGATCTTTCCCACATCGAGCGCCTCCGCCGCCTCGACCTCGCCAATGTGCTCCTGATCGACGACTCCTCCCGCCGCAACCTGGAGCTGACACAGACCATCATCGGCGGCAAGCGCGAAGGGTCGCTCCTGGCCACCCTGGACCAGAGCGCCACCCCCATGGGCGCCCGGCTCCTCAAGCAGAGCATCCTCTTTCCCCTCCAGGACGTGGGAACCATCAACCAGCGGCTCGACGCGGTGGAAACACTCCACCGCGACCCGGGCCTCAGGCAGGAAGTGCGCGACTCCCTGGCCAAGGTCTACGACCTCGAACGGTTGAACAGCCGCGTGGTTCTGGGCAGCGCCAATGCCCGCGACCTTACCGCCCTCCGTGTCTCCATGGAGCAGCTGCCGCAACTCAAGGCACGCCTTGCCACAACAAGCGGCCTCTTGGGCGAGATCCACCATCGCCTCGACGAACTGGCCGACCTCCGCGACCTCCTTTCCCGCACCATCCGCGAGGATGCGCCGGTGACCCTGCGCGACGGCAAGCTCATCAAGGAGGGGTACCACGCGGAACTCGACGAACTCATCGCCATCCTCCGGGACGGCAAGGCGCTCATCGCCGGCCTTGAGGCCGCGGAGCGGGCGAAAAGCGGCATCGCCAACCTGAAAATCGGCTACAACAAGGTCTTTGGCTACTACCTCGAGGTGAGCCGCGGCCAGCTCGCCAACGTGCCGGACCACTTCATCCGCAAGCAGACCCTGGTCAATGCCGAACGCTTCATCACCCCGGAACTCAAAGAGTTCGAGCAGAAGGTGACCGGCGCCGAGGAACGGCGACTGGAGCTGGAATACCGTCTCTTCAGCGAGATCCGCCAGCAGCTCGCCACAGCGAGCCCCCGCGTCTTGCAGGTGGCCCAGGCGATTGCCCAGCTCGACCTCTTTGCCGCGCTGGCCGAGGTGGCAAGCCGCTCCCACTACGTGCGGCCGGTGGTCAACAACGGCGAGGAGATCGTCATTGTCGAGGGCCGTCACCCGGTGATCGAGCGCTCCCTGCCGCCCGGCAGGTTCGTGCCCAACGACGTGCGCCTCGATCAGGGCAGCGAGGAGGTGCTCATCATCACCGGCCCCAACATGGCGGGAAAATCGACGGTGCTGCGGCAGACCGCCCTCATTACCCTCATGGCCCAGATGGGCAGCTTCGTCCCGGCCAGGGAGGCGACAATCGGCGTGGTGGACCGGATATTCACCCGGGTCGGCGCCATGGACGACCTGCGGCGGGCGCAGTCCACCTTCATGGTGGAGATGAACGAGACCGCCAACATCCTGAACAACGCCACGGAAAAGAGCCTGGTGGTCCTGGACGAGATCGGCCGCGGCACCTCCACCTTCGACGGCCTCGCCATCGCCTGGGCCGTGGCCGAGGAGCTGGTGAGCAAGAACGGGAAGGGGGTCAAGACCCTCTTTGCCACCCACTACCACGAACTCACCGAGCTGGCCGCCACCTTCCCCCGCGTCCGCAACCACCACATCGCGGTGCGGGAATGGAACGACACCATCGTCTTTCTCCACAAGCTGCTGCCCGGCGGAACCAACCGCAGTTACGGCATCCAGGTGGCTGCCCTGGCCGGCGTGCCGCAATCGGTGGTTGCCCGCGCGAAAGAATTGTTGCATAATATCGAGCAGGGCGAGTTTAACAAGGAGGGGCAGCCGCGCATCGCCACCGGCGGGAAGAAACAGCCAGCAGGGCACCCGAACCAGTTGCTGCTCTTTGCTGCCGCCAGCGACCCCTTGCGGGAGCGGCTGCGGGAGATCGATCCCGATACCCTTACCCCGCTGGAGGCGCTGCGGCTCCTTTACGAACTCAAGAGTGTGCAGGATGCAGAGTGATTCACCGATGTTCCATCGCCGGACCGCGCCACCGCGCCACGGCCTGACCTTCTTTGTTGGGCTCCTTGGCCTTCTCTGGTTGCTTTTTCAGAATAGCCACGCCCTGGCGGCCGCCCCCTCGGCCGAAAGCCGCTACAACGACGCCAAGGCCTACTACCAGAAGCTGCTCGATACCAAGGAGGGGAAAAATCGCCAGCACTGGCTGAACGGCGCCAAAAAGTTCCGCACCCTCTACCAGAAGAATCAGCACAGCGAGACCGCGCCCAAGTGCCTCTTCATGCTGGGCAAGATCTACGCCTCCCTCCATGAGCGGAGCCACAGGACCGACGACCTGGGCGAGGCGATCGGCTACTTCGAGGATGTCGCCACCCTCTATCCGAACCATCCCCTGGCGGACGACGCCCTGCTCCACGCGGGCGACCTCTACCTCACCGCCAAGAAGGATGCGCAAAAGGCGGCCCGCACCTTTGCCAAGGTGGCGGCCCTCTATCCCCACGGCGACATGCACGACGACGCCGTGGAGCAGCTCCACAAGCTCAAAGGGATCGACTCCCCTGCCCCGCCCCCGCCGCCAGCGCCGCCGCCGCCAACCCAGGCCGCAACAAAACCCCAGACGCCACCGGCCAACAGCGAGGCGTGCCAGAAGGCGGAGGTGCTCTCCATCCGCCACTGGTCGAACAAGAGCTACACCCGCGTGGTGATCGAGACCGCGGCCCCGGTCACCTTCCGCAAACAGGTGCTCGAGCAGAGCGGCGACCGGCCCCGCCGCATCTACGTCGATCTGGTCAACTGCCGGATCAGCCCCAATGCCCAGCACACCCTGCCCATCGACGACGGGCTCCTGAAGCAGGTGCGCAACGCCCAGTTCAGCCCGGACACGGTGCGGGTGGTCTTCGACACCCAGGCGGACATCAGCGACTACAAGGTCTTCAGCCTGGAAGATCCCTTCCGCGTCATCGTCGATGTGCGCAGCACCGAGGCCTCGGCCTCCGCCGCTCCCCCGCCCCTGCCCGCCAAAAGCGCCGGCGCGGGCGGCAATGCCAAGGCAAAGAAAAAGGGCAGGGAGGCGAAGTCCGACCGCGCGCCCACCCTGGCCCAGCAGCTCGGCCTCGGCATCCGCCGGGTGGTGATCGACCCTGGCCACGGCGGCAAGGATCCGGGCACCATCAGCCCCGGTGGCCTCAAGGAAAAGGACATCACCCTGGCGGTGGCGAAAAAACTCGCCCAGGAGCTGCGGGAGAAGACGAGCTACGACGTGATCCTCACCCGCACCCGCGACGTCTTCATCCCGCTTGAGGAGCGGACCGCCATTGCCAACTCCAAGGAGGGCGACCTCTTCATCTCCATCCATGTGAATGCCGCGCCCAACCAGGCTGCCAAGGGGATCGAGACCTATGTCCTCGATCTGGCCAGCAACAAGGACGCCATGCGGGTAGCGGCCCAGGAGAACGCCTCTTCCTCGAAGAACATCAGCGACCTCCAGGCGATCCTCCGCGATCTCATGCAGAACACCAAGGTGAACGAGTCGGTGAAACTCGCCGAGCTGGTGCAGAACACCATGGTGGAAGGGGTGAAGCGCGACTTTGGCCACGTGAACGACCTCGGGGTGAAGAAGGCGCCCTTCATCGTCCTCGTTGGCGCCCAGATGCCGGCGATCCTCACCGAGATCGCCTTCAGCAGCAACCCGCAGGAGGAGGAGCGGCTCCGCGACGAGCGCTACCTCACCCTCATGGCCCAGCAGATCGCCGGCGGGGTGACCGAATACGCCAGCAGCCTCAACCTCGCCAGTTCCCGCCTTTCCAGCACCAAGTAATCCCTGCGCATCGGGATAGGGGACGGTCAGGAATCCTGACCGCTCCCCTCCCACACCACCCGGCATGCGGGTCCGCACCGGGCGGTTCGAGAAGTTGAGGTCATGAGAGTCGAGGTAAGCCGATTGTATCGAAATA
>JBFLYY010000372.1:0-7280 GCA_040756495.1 Thermodesulfobacteriota bacterium
CCGCCGCCCACGGTGACCGCGTATTTTTCGAGCAGGCGCAGTCCCGGCGTGGTCTTGCGGGTGTCGAGGATCTTTACCGGCAGCCCCTCCACCTGCCCGACGAACCGGGCGGTGAGGGTGGCGATGCCGGAGAGGCGCTGGCAGAGGTTGAGCGCCACCCGCTCGGCCGCCAGCAGGTCGCGCACCGGGCCGCTGACGGTGAGCAGGATGTCGCCGGCCGCGACCCTGGTGCCGTCCTTGACCGGCCGGCAACGCACCGCCGGGTTGCGGGTCTGGAAGACGAGCGGCGCCACGCCCTCGATGCCGGCCACCACGAAAGGCTCCCTGGCGATGAACTGAGCGGTGCCGGCCTGATCCGGCGGGAAGATCGCCTCGCTGGTGAGGTCGCCGCCGGCGATGTCCTCGGTCAGGAAGTGCCGGATGGCGCTGGTGAGTTGTTGGGTATCCATGATTTTCGGGAACATCCGCCGACGGTTGGTGTCTCCAAAGCTTGAGGGTTCCGTGACTATGCTTGATGTCGCCCGCCTTGTCAAGCAGAAGGCAGGGGCGCGGAAAGGGCCCATTCAGCCGGCAAAGGTCGGGGGCGGCAAAAGAACCGTTGCCTCGCGGCGGGAAAATCAATATGGTGGAAGCGAAAGCAACCGTTTCCACCAGCCACCCCACGAAGGAGTGTACCATGACGAGCGATGCCAAACAGTCGGCCAGGACGGTCACCAGAGAAACCCTTTATCTCGTGGCCGGAGCCTGCCTGCTCATCGGCTTTCTGGGCGGCATCGTCTTCAGCGTCTATAAATCGCCGGCACCGGTCGCCCAGAACGGTGCCGCTCCCCAGGGCGGCGGCCAGGCCCAGCTGACCCCGGAGCAGGCGAACGCCATGGTCAACCTGGAACGCGAGGTGGCGGCCAACCCCAAAAACGGCGAGGCATGGACCCAGCTCGGTCATCTCTATTTCGACTCGAACCAGCCGCAGAAGGCGATCAACGCCTACACCCGCTCGCTGGCCATTACCCCCGACAACGCCGACGTGCTCACCGATCTCGGGGTGATGTACCGCAGCAACAACGAGCCCAAGAAGGCGATCGAGTCCTTCGACAAGGCCATCGCCGTCAACCCGCGCCATGAAACCGCCCGCTTCAACAAGGGGGTGGTCCTGCTCTACGACCTGAAAGACAAGGAGGGCGCGATCAAAAGCTGGGAGGAACTGGTGGCCATCAACCCCATGGCCGCCGGGCCGAACGGCCAGCAGGTCGCGGCGATGCTGGCCGAGCTGAAGGGGCAGGCGAAAAAATAGGCCCGCTGGGCGGCTTCTTTTTTTCTTTGACATCAAGCCGTTATGGAGATACTTTTTAAAAAGTGAGTCAAATTGAGTTGATGCGCAGCGCATCGGACACCTGAGGAAAAACGGCCGGAACGGGGCATGGGCAAAGAGAATCGTCGTTCCCCTCGCTACAAGAGCAATCTGCCGGTGGCATTGCTGTTGCGCGACAATGGCAGCGGCACCACCCTGGCCGACTCGGTGAACGGCGCCATCGAGGATATCTCCGCCCACGGCGTGCGTCTTACCGTGCCGCACATCCGCGTCGCCAACTACCACCTCTTCTACACCTTCACCGACAACCAGCGCCAGACCATCTATCTGGAAATCCGCCTGCCGGACCTGATCGTGCCGCCGCTCTGCATCCCGGCGCGGCCGATCTGGTTCGACCACATCCTCTCCGACCCGGCCCAGCCCTTTCAGCTCGGCATGGAATTTCTCCTGCCTGCCGACGACCAGCAGATCCGCCGCCTCAGGGAGATGCTTGCCCAGCGGAGCCGAGGCGGCAGCTCCTGGTGGCAGCGGCTGCTCGGGCTACAGCCAGCCTGAGCAGCCTCACGAGGCCATCATGGCCGGATCCAGGGTGACCCGGTTCTTGCCACTCTGTTTGCCCTGGTACATGAGCTGATCCGCCCGCCTTATCGCGCTCGCCACGCTGTCTCCCGGCCGCAGCAGGGTGGCGCCCACCGAGACCGTCACGCTGATCGGCGTTCCCCCCGCGAGAATGGTGGTATTGGCGACGAGAATCCGTAATTTTTCCGCCACGCCGGCAAGTTGATCGGCATCGACGTTGCGGATCTCGCCGATGAACTCTTCTCCTCCCCAGCGCCCGAACAGGTCGAAGCCCCGCGCGTTGGCGAGCAGGGTGGTGGCGAGTCGCCGCAAGACCTCGTCGCCGACGTCGTGGCCATGGGCATCGTTTACCTGCTTGAAGTCGTCCACGTCGAGGAAAAGAACGCCGGTGGGCCAGCGGTACCGCTCCAGCTCGCGGAGGCGGTTTTCCAGCGAATCCTCGAGGAAGCGGCGGTTGGCCAGCCGGGTGAGCGGATCGAGCAGGGCGAGCTTTTCGAGTTCCGCCATGCGGCTGGTGATGGCCGAAACCGCGCTGTTGTCGCTGAAGAGTTCCGCCGCGCCGACGATCGTGCCCGAGTCGTCCCGGATCGCGCTCACCCGCACCCGCACCGGCACCCGGTGTCCGTCCTTGTGGTGCAGATAAACCTGGGCCTCCCGGTTCTGTCCATCCTTGAGAGTGGCGGTGAGTGGGCAGCCGGTCAGGCACAGCTCGTCGCCGGCATCGTTGATGTGTTTGAGCAGGTTGTCGTAGCAGGCGTGGCCGACCACCTCCTCGGCCCGGTAACCGCTGATCTCCTCGGCCGCCTTGTTCCAGTAGGTGATGCGCCGCTCGGCATCGACAAAGTAGATGCCGTCGTAGATGTTGTCCAGTATGGCCTTGTAGCGTTCGTCCATCTCTCATCTCCTGGCGCCGGGAAACCGCGGTGCACTCTTTTCCTGCCCATTCTACCGGAACGGGGGGCCGGGAGGCAAGGCGGGTGATTCACGTTTATCTGCCACCCTCCGGCGAGGAGCCGGGCAGGATCGGGCTCAGAATGTGGAAGGGCAGGAGCAGGGTGTTCTTGACCAGGTTGAGCACCCCTTCGCCCACCGCGTCGGGAGCCAGCACGGTCACGTCCGGGTCGCGGATGTCCCCTTTGATCCCCACCGGGATGGTGATGATCGCCGCCTCCTTGCCGCCGACGATCCGGCCCACCAGCGGCACCTTGCCGACGATGGCGTCCAGGGTCTTGAAGGGGGCGACGAGCAGGGTGATGTCCGCCTGGCGGGTGCCGAGATGCAACTTGCCCCGGGCAAAGAGGTTGAGCCCCTCGCCGCGCACCACGGCCTTGTCGATGATCAGCTCGTTGTTCTTGATGTGGGTTTCGAGAATGAGTTCCGAGTAGGCAAAGCCCTTTTCCTCGAAGTTGGGAAAGCCGTTCGAGGTGAAGAGGTCGGTGAGGTTGACGATGCTGAATATCTTCGAGAGGAGTTGCATCCGCAGGATGCGCCCCTTGCCGGAGGTGACCGTGGCGCGGCCGCTGTGCCAGAAGGCGAGGTCGCCGAAGAGGTCGGCGTTCATGGCGAAATCGCCCTGGACCACGTTCTGTTTGATGCCGAGGCAGGGCAGCACCTCCTCGAATTTCGGCGGGGTGGGGCAGGTGGTGGCGATGGAAAAATGGCTCATCCCCATGGCGGGGTCGGAATACCAGGTGCCCTTGGTATCGAGGCAGCAGAGTTTGGCGGTCTCGATCTCGGCGCTCATGCGGCCCTGGGGCTTCAGGGTGAGCACCCCTTTGATGGGGCTCCAGATGAGCGGCGCCTCGTCGGCCGGCTCCCCATCCTTCGGGCCGGAGACGAACCTGTCGAGGTTGAAGTGAACCGTGCCGGTGATGGTCCGGCCGGCCGGTTTTTTCTCCCCTTTCTTCACAGTGCCGGCCTTGCCGCGCACCTTCTTGAGCTGGTCGAGGAAATCGACCGCGGTCTTCCTGGTCAGATGCGGCGAGGCAAGGTCGAGCGCCAGGACGAGGCCGCCGGGCGCGGCGGTCATATCGCCTTTCACGGTCAGATGTTCCTGGTCGTTCAGGCCGAGGACGAGGCGCTGGATGGTGGCCTTGCCCTGATTGCCCGTCAGAGAGAGTTCCTTGATGCCGAGGAAGCCGGCGTCCTCGGCCAGCGGCAGACGGCCGCCGGTGACGGCGAGCTGGCCGGTAAAGAGAGGGGGGTCCGGCTCGGCCGGCACGGTGATGGTGCACTTTCCCTTGACCGCGCCGGTGAGCAGCGAACCGTCGGCCAGCAGCCTTTTTACGGTCTGGCCTTGCAGTTCACCCTGCCAGGCGAGCCGGAAGGTTTCCGGCACCTGATCGAGGAGGTCGAGGTGGAGGCGGGCGTTGCGCCCTCCCTCTTCCACCTCCACCGTCATGGCCAGGGGATTCCCTTCGCTCCGTTTGACCGCGAAGGTGAGCTGCGGCGGCTTGTTCAGGCTGATGCCGCCGGCGACGAGGGTGCCGTTGGCGGCAAGATGTTCGTTGTCCCACTCCAGGCGCACCCCTTTGATCCGGGCAGGCAGGCGGGGCAGAGCCGCGCTGGGCAGCCACTGCCGGCTCTCCAGCCAGGGGCCGAACTCTTCGGTCAGATTGCCGGAAAACTCGACCCAACCCTGCCAGTCGGCCAGCAGGCGGTGCCGGAGCACGCCCTCGGCACCGAAGCCGCCTTTTTGAAACCGGGCCTCGTTGCGGACGATTTTGACCTCCTGGTCGTCGAGGGATATCTCGCCCGACTGGCCGGTCACCGGCAGGTTGTCGAGCAGCGGGCTCCTCCAGCCGACGTTCTTCAGGGTCGCGACGGCGCTGTAGCGCCACTTTTCATGGTCGAGCGGCGGTCCTTCGAAGGTGCCCCGGCTGACCAGCACGCTGCCCGAAAGCGAGGAGATGGCCGGGGCGAGGTAGTCGGCCACCACCTTGTAGTGCCTGAGATCGGCCAGGAGGGTGGCGCCGTCGAGGGTGGCGTTCAGGTTGTCGATCCGCAGCCGCGGTTCGTGTTCCCAGTTGACGGAACCGGCGAGGCTGTAAACCCGATGGTTGCCGAGGGTGCCGAGCACACCGCCCCAGGAAATCTGGTGGGGGGCGAACTGCAGGGTGCCGCGCTGGACGTGAAAAGGAGAGGCAAGGCGGCCGTAGCGGCCCTTGACGTCCATGGCGGCCACGTTGACATGGACGTCGAAATCTTGAAGGGTGTGGCCGATGTGGAGGTGGCCGCTGCCCTTGCCCTCCACTCCGCTCAACTGGCGCAACTCGGCGCGGAATCCCTCGTAGGGCACCAGATCGTGGAGCACCCGCACGAGGTCGGTGGCATCGGCATCGATGTCCACGTCGAGGGTGAAGGGCGGATTCTTGACATGGTCGAGGAGATTGAAGGCCAGGGCGCAGTTCTTTCCCCGGCTCTGGCCCAGACGGCCGCTGGCCTCGGAAACGAACAGGGTTCCCTCCTTGATGAGCACCCGGCCGTTGACCCCTTCGATGGTGAGGTTGGCGTCCGGGATGTGGACCGTGCCGTCCGCCGCCTCGGCGCGGATCTCCTGGTATTTGAGATACTCGAAATCCTGGGCCCGCCCCTTGAAGGTGTAGCTGGCGCTCTTGGCCGTGCCGCCCCGCACGATGTCGAACAGATCGCGGACAACGACGTTGTCGCCGAAGAGGGTGAGCGCCGTCTTGCGGATCTTGGTGACATCGAACTCCTCGCCCGCGAGGTCGAGCTGCCAGATCGGCTCCGCCCCCTGGGCGGCCACCGTGCGTTTCACCGTGCCGCGCAGCGAAAGCCCGGGTTCCTTCATGTCGAGTTCCCGGATCGTCACCGCGAGGTCGCTGCCGCTCTTGTCCAGATGCAGATCGACCAGGCCGCAGTCGAAGAGCACCTTCTCGTTCCTGGGCTTGTAGAGGAAGCAGGGGAGTTCGCCCTGGATGTCGGCGCTGACCGTTGCCGTGCCGCTGCCCTTCATCCTGACCTTGAGGTTGGCGGTGGACTCCAGCGGCACCAGGGTGCCGTGGGCGGTGGAGACGATGGCCTGGTGGAGTCGCAGTTCCTCCCAGGCGCTTTCCAGGGAATATTGCCGTTCCTTGAGAGCGTAGTCGCCGCTCAGCCGCAGGCTCTTGCTGAAGGTCGATTTCGACTTGAGCCGGAAGGAGACGTGGCCAGGGGCGAGTTTCGCCGTGGCGGAGAGGTCGGTGAGATCGAAGGTTCTGGTCACCACCCCGAAGATGGGGGCGAGGCTCTGCATGTGGAGGGTGCCGCCGTCGATGACGACCTTCAGCTTGGGCAGGGTGAACTCGGGCAGGGTCTCCGAGAAATCCCCGCGGATGCGCAGGGTGATCTCCGGCCGCTTGAGCACCACCTTGCCCACCTCCACCTCGGCCCCGAAAAGGGAGAACCAATTGGGATAGAGGCGCGCCTCCGGCAGGATGAAATCCGCCTCCTCGTAGTGGACACGGGCATGGTAGAGGCTCAGGTGGGGCAGGAGAAACCAATGCCAGCGAACCGACTCGATCTGGACCGGCCGGCCGAGCTTTGCCTCAAGCTGGGAGGTGATCTGCGCCCGGATGTGCTCGACCTTGACCAACTGCGGGATGAGCAGATGTCCGGCCAGGGCGCCGAGGAAGACGGCGAGGGCGATGAGTTTGATCCAGGTCTTCATGTCGGCCGGGGTGGATGGGACAATCGCACGAAAAAGCTGTTCGATCCGTGGGGTTTTTCGTTATAACAAGTGCATCAATCATATCATATGGCGGCGGGATAACAAGTTGATTGTGGCCTGCCGGCGTGGTATGAATCGGCCCAGACGGAGTGGCGGGGCGCGGGGAGGAAGGCCCCTGGCGGCGGCCCGGCCATTCGAGACTTCATGGCGGAGAGCATGCGAAAGATCAGGGTAGGGGTTATCGGCGTCGGGTATCTCGGCAAGTTCCACGCGGAAAAGTATGCGGCCATGGCGGAGGCCGAACTCGTCGGGGTGGCCGACGCCAACCCGGAACAGGCCGCGGCGGTGGCGGAGAAATGTGCCACCCGGGCCTTTACCGACTACCGCGAACTCCTGGACAAGGTCGAGGCGGTCAGCATCGTGGTGCCCACCAGTCTCCACCACGAGGTGGGCATGGCCTGCCTCGCCAGGGGCGTGGACGTCATGCTGGAAAAACCCATGACCACCACCCTTGCCGAGGCGGACGAACTCATCGCCCTGGCGCAGGCCAGGGGGCGCATCCTCCAGGTGGGCCATCTGGAGCGCTACAACCCGGCGGTGCTGGCCATGGAGCAGTACCTCACCCAGCCGCTCTTCATCGAGTCGCACCGCATCCACAGCTTCAAGCCGCGGGGCACCGACGTGGACGTGGTTCTCGACCTGATGATCCACGACATCGACATC